>NZ_JBYZMU010000002.1:0-164001 GCF_058215595.1 Pseudarthrobacter sp. As-47 | reverse complement strand
GTCGATGGTTGCCATCGTCTTTCGTGTCCTTTCGGGCGTGGTTTGGGGTGAAGGGTGGAGGAACTGCGGGCTCAGGCGGTGGGGAGGCCGGCGCGGGTCCAGGCGATCATTCCGCCGGCCATGGTGTCCGCGGTGAAGCCGGCCCCGTTGAGGGCGTCGGCCACGCGGGCTGAACGGTTGCCGCTGCGGCAGACCGCAATGACGGGGACGGTGGGGTCCAGTTCGGACAGGCGTGCCTGCAGCTGGCCCATGGGGATGTGCAGGGCGCCCGGGATCATGCCTTCCTCGACCTCGAAGTCCTCGCGGACATCGAGGATGCGGGCGGTAGTGCGCCGCTGGTCGGCTTCGGTGATGGTGATTTCAGCCATGGTGTTTCTCCTTCGAAAGATGGTGGGCTGGTGTTAGCGGACGGGTTCGCCGGCTGCGCGCCAGGCGCTCATGCCGCCGCGCAGGGAGTATGCCTGGTACCCCTGGGAGGCCAAGAGCCGTGCCGCTGACGCGGAGCGGACCCCGGAGGCGCAGACGGCGATTACGGGCTTGTTCTTGTTGATACCTGCAGTGCTGGTCTGCAGCCGGTCCAGCGGGATGTGCTTCGCCTGGGGCGCCCGTCCGGACCGCCATTCCTGGGCGGAGCGGACATCGATCAACGCGGCGCCCGAGCTGAGGAGGTCCTTGGCCTCAGCGACTGAAACCGTTGTGTAGGGCTTGCTGAAGGCTTTTTTCAGGGAGCTGATGAGGCCCATGATGTTCTCCTTGAGTGGTAGCGGGTTCAGGCCGGTGTTGGTATGTCGTTGCGCCGCCGGCCGGGGCGGTTGCGCAGGGGGCAGGAGCTGATGAAGAACCAGCAGATGCCGGCGGTGGCTGCGGTGAGGGCTGCTACGCCTGCGGCGATGAACCACCGGAGGTCGGCCGGGGCCTGCTGGATCAGGACGAAGGTGCCCATGGCCAGAACGAACCAGCCGAACGCTTTGCGCAGGGCAGCTTCCGGGATGCGGCCGGCCAGCTTTGACCCGATGAGGCTGCCAACGATCGCGGCGGCGGTCACACCGAGGGTGAGGCCCCAGTCGAGCTGGACGGTGGTGAGGTAACCGGCGAGGCCTGCGAAGGACTTCATGGCGATGACCACCAGGGACGTGCCCACGGCAACGGACATCGGCAGTCCGCCGAGCAGTGCCAGGGCCGGCACCACCAGGAATCCGCCGCCGGCGCCCACCAGGCCGGTGATGAGCCCGACCACGGCACCGTCCAGCAGCACCCTGCCCAGGGGCAGTTCGTGTTTGACCGGTGCGGCGCCGTCGTCGTTCTTTTTCTTCCGGCCGCGGAGCATGGCCACGGAGGTGGCCACCATCATGATGGCGAAGGCGATGAGCAGGATCTGGCCGGGGATGTGCCCGCCCAAAAGGCCGCCGACGAACGCACCGGCCATGCCGGCGGCGCCGAAGATCAGGCCGGTCCGCCACATCACCCTGCCCCCGCGGGCGTGACTGATCACGCTGACCGCGGAGGTGACGCCGACGACGAACAGGGACGCAGCGATCGCTTCCTTGGCCTCAAACCCGGCCACGTAGACCAGGATCGGGACCGTCAGGATGGATCCACCGCCGCCGAGGACGCCGAGCGAGAGTCCGATGACTACCGACAGGGCCAGGACCAGGACGAGGGTGAGGGTCATTAGGCTGCGGCTTCCGTGCTCTTGTTGCTGACTGCGGGCAGGGCGAGGATGGCGCTTTCGCGGGTGGGTTCCTTGGCGGCCTTGTTCCACGGCATGGCCGAGATGGCCTTGCCCATGGCGCAGGTGTTGGTGGCTGCAGAGAAGGTCAGGCCCGTGCCGATGACCCCGGCAAGTGTCCGGATCTTCGGGGAGACGAACTTGCCGCCGGCCAGGCCCAGGACCACCAGGGACCCTGCGGCGAGACGGACCTGCCGCTCCAGGTCCCAGCGGTCCTTGCCCTTGACAACGTCCCCACCGGCGGCGGCGAAGCCGGGTGCGCCGCCGGTCAGGACGTAGGCGGTGTCGATTCCGGCCTTAGCAAGGCGCTGGCGGGCCTGCTCGGCGCGCACGCCGGACTGGCACACCAGGACCACACGGGAACCCAGGCGGGCGGCGAGCTCATCGGTGTGCTCGGACAAAAGCGGCAGCGGCACGTTGTAGGAGCCGCGGATATGCAGGGACTCGAACTCTGCGGCGGAGCGGACATCGAGCACCACGAGGTCCTGGTGCTCTTTGAACCAGGACTGGAGGGTTTCAGGAGCAAGGGCGGTGACGGTGGTTGCCGTGGAAGGGGAAGTCATGGTTGGCCTCTCGGAAGGGGTCGGGTGGATACCTCACCGAGTATTACAGATACCCCCCGGGGTAGTCAAAACACCCTAGGGGGTATAGAATGGATGTAAGCCCCCGACCTTTGGAGAAACCCGTGGAACTTAATCCCTCTGAACTGACCCCGGTCATCAACCGCCTGAAGCGCGCCCAGGGCCAGCTGTCTGCTGTCACCCGCATGCTGGAAGAAGGCCGGGACTGCAAGGACGTCGTGACGCAGCTCGCTGCCGTCTCCAAGGCGCTGGACCGGGCCGGGTTTGCCATCATCGCCACAGGCCTTGAGCAGTGCATCGTGCAGCAGGATGCAACGATGGACAAGAAAGACCTGGAGAAGCTCTTCCTCTCCCTCGCCTAACCAGACCTGCTGTCGACCAGTCCAAGGAGAACCATGACGTACACCCTGACCGCCACCGTTGACCTTCCGTGGGCCGAGGCCCTGGACCGCACCCGGGATGCCCTGTCCGCCCAGGGGTTCGGGATCCTCACCGAGATCAACGTCCGTTCCACCTTCGAGGCCAAGCTTGGCTCCGAAGCGGCGGACGCGGTCGGGGACTACGTCATTCTCGGGGCCTGCAACCCGGCCCTGGCCAGCCGCGCCCTCGCTGCGGAACCGGAAATCGGCGCGCTGCTGCCGTGCAATGTCGTGGTGCGCCGGGGCAAGGATGCAGAGATAACCACGGTGGAAGCCAGTGACCCGCAGACCATGGTCCAGCTCAGCGGCGCCCCGTCAGTCAAAGAAGTAGCCGACGACGCCGGGACCCGCCTTCGAAAGGCCCTCGCCGATCTGGGCGAAGAGGCGAAGTAGGGATGTCCGTGCAAACAACGGTCCCGGAGGCTGTGCAGGGCGGACCCGGACTGCTCATCCATTCCGCGGGTCCGCTCGAGGAGGATGCCCTGGCCGGCATCCTGCGCAGTGCCGCCAACGCACGTGCCGCGCTCGGCCAGGGAACGGGCATTGAAGTGGTGGTCCAGGGGCCCGGGGTTAAGCTCCTTGCCAACAATTCACCCGCCGCCGAGGCCATCACCAACGCCGGACAGCTGGACGTGGGGATCCTCGCCTGCGGCAACAGCATGCGCTCGGCAGGCATGGACGACGAAGACCTGGCCCCAGGTGTTGGAACTGTCCCGGCAGCCATCGCACACCTGGCCCGGCGCCAATGGGGCGGCTGGGCCTACGCCAGGCTGTAGCTTCGGGCGGTGACGCCCCCGGCCTGGAGGCCTGTGGGGCGTGGTAGCCTGCCACAAATGTATAAACATTACTCGTGGGTGATGGTGACCGCCCTGTCCGCCCCTGTGCTGCTGCTGGTGAGCGCGTGCTCCGGCGGCGGTTCCGGCGTCGGTGCCCAGCGGGTGGAGGTGGGGGAGCCGCTGACCCGGGCGGTTTCCAGCGCCGGAGGGGAAAGTTACTTTCCCGGGTTCCGCTCCGTTAGCAGTGTGTCCGTGGACAGCGCGCCCAAGGGGAGCGGCCCGGCCTTCACCGGTTCCGTTTTTCCTGCCGGCGGCCGGGAGAACTTGAGCTTCTACGGCTTCAACTCCTCCGGCACCCAGTGGAGGATCGACACGAACCCCTCCTGCGTGGGGACTGTGCTGACCTCTGTGAACGGTGAGCCCTCCATTGTCATCCTCGATTCGGACGCGCGTAAGGACGGGAAGGGGCCCGTCAGCGTCACGGTGGCCACGGCATTCGCCGTGGATGACGGTGAACAACTGTGGGGTCCCACAGAAGTGCCAGGTCCCTCCACCGGTGGCCTGATCTTCGCCAACACTCCCAAAGGACTCACCGCCGAGAAAGCGCCCGGCACAGTCCTGGATGCCGATACCGGGGCAGTGGTTGACCTCGCCGCCTGGCCGGGAACAGCGCTGTACGAGCATCACGGCACCGTTCTGCTCGGTGAGGGTCCGGCGCTGTCCGCTGTTGACGCCGGCACCGGCCAGGTGTTGTGGAACTCCAGCGACCTTCGCCGCCTGCCCGGGGCGGACCCGGAAGCGCACGTGGTGTTCCGCGCGAGCTACGGCCCCTCGAGCGGCGGCGTGGTGGTTCTTGAGTGGACGGCGGGCGGAAACTCAAGCGTCCCGGTGGTTTACGATCTGCAGACCGGGAAAGAACTGGCCCAGGCATCCGGCACGCCGGCGGGCATCGCCAGGGTTGATGCAGCGACCGGAACGGTGCTGTTCACGGCCCGGCAGCCAAGCGGTGACCATGTTCTCCAGGCCGTGCGCCCCGGGACGGGTGTGCTCTGGAGCAAAACAGCCAAAGATGCCGAGGTCTTCGCCGCCGGGCACGGAGCGGTGTATGCGCGGATCAACGGCACAGCGGCCAGGATGGATCTCGAATCCGGCGCGGTCTTCGACTCCGGCCAGTTCGTCCTTCCCGAGGCCGTACTGGCCGATGGCTCAGCCCTCTTTCCCACCCGTGAAAGCAGCACCGGATACGTGCTCGCGAAACCTGAACCATGAGCACGCCCCTGACCCAGTGCTGCATATAGCCGCGGGAGGCGGCTCGATGGGCGGTGCAATCTAGGCTGCAGCAGGAACCCGATGGATGTAGCCCGGGGTGTTGGAAAGCCGCATGCAGTAACGTCGATATGCCAGCAGCTTTGTGGAATCAACCGTCGGGAGCGGTGTGAAGGATCAGCAGGGACAAGCGTTCGCATCAGTTGCGGAGGGCGGCGCCGCTGGGCGGGCTGGTGGCGGCCCGCTGTGGAAAACCGTCAGCGCCGACCTCCTGCAGGAGGTCCTTGCCGGGGAATTCATCGATGGCTTCCCGGGCGAACTGGAACTGGCCCAGCGGTACGGGGTAAGCCGGGGCACGATCCGGGCAGCGCTGAAACCCCTGCGCGACGCCGGGCACATCACCGCCCACCCCGGGCGGAAGCCGACGGTGGTGGCCGGCAGGAGCACGGCCTACGGGCCGATCTACAGTGTCCTTGCCTCCATCCGTGAGTCCGGCATGCAGCACGCCAGCGTGGTCCTGGAACAGCACCTGGTGACCAACCCGGAGGTGGCGGCAAAGCTTTCCCTTCCTCCGGAGGCAGAGCTGTTCCACCTCTCCCGGATCCGGCTTGCCGATGATGAACCGATCGGCCTGGACCAGGTCTGGCTGCCTGCGGCCACCGCTGGGAAGTTACTGGAGGCCGATTTCCGTGACGCGTCCCTGTACGGGGAGCTCGACCGGCGGTGCGGCGTGGTCCTTGACGGCGGCACGGAGCAGCTCACTGCCGTACTCGCCAGCCCCGCCCAGGCGCTCCTGCTCCGGTGTGCCGAGGGCTCGCCACTGTTGTTGATCGAGCGGACCGGCTGCCATCGGGCCCGTGACCTCGAGTTCCGGCGCAGCTATGTCCTGGGCGACCGCGTGACCATGGCAACTGCCTTCGGGTGCAAGGCGAACCCGCCCCGGCGGGACTAAGGTGAAACCTGCTTTCCCCCATCAGCTGCCGCTGCCACGGCGGTCTTGCTGCGCGGCAGCGGGCAGCGGTCCTCAGAGGTTGCCCTCTTAACGAACGCCCACAGCAGCAGGGCAATGGAGAGCGCCGCCAGCAGCGGCTGGATCGGCTCGAAGTACTGCATGGCCCCGGAGGTACCCAGCGCCAGGAGCACCAGCTTGTTGCAGACCGGGCACCCGACCGCGAAAAAGGAAACGATGGCCCCTGCCGCCCCGAATTTCCCTTTACGGCCCTCCTCCTCGCCCTCTTCACCAGGGGAGGCGGGGTCGCGGGAAACATAGGTGGCCAGCAGCAGTCCTGTCAGTACGGCGGTGACAGCCAGGACTGGGAAGGACCACCAGGTGGGCGGCACCTCGCGGCTGAACAGGGGAGTGTCGATGAGGTCGGTGGGTACTGCCACCACCACGTACGTGGCCAGCGCGGCGACGGTTGCGGCCTGCCAGCGTCGGCCGGGCCATTGGGCCAGGGCTGACTTTAAAGACACACGGGGGCTCATTGGTTCTCCTTGTTCATGGCTGCCTCTGATTCCGCCTGAGCGTCGGTGCTGGCGGGTCGCCCGTTTCGCTGGCTTTTGAAGTACAGGGCGGCAGTGACCGCCAGTATGGCCGCGGCCAGCAGTGCGAAGACGGTGTTCGGAACACCGGAAGCTGCTCCGCTGACGGTGGATTCGAGCTGGAATTGGTCGGTGACGGTGAGCACTCCACCGAGCCCGGCAGTGCCGTCTGTGACCAGCAGCAGGATCCCGATGCCGATGGAGAGGGCGCCGGAGATGATCATGACCCAGGAGTTGGACCACCGGCCGATGGTCACCGGCGGTGGTCGCAACCAGCGGCGGCCCGAAATGCCGAGCCTGTCCCACAGCAGGGACAGCGCAAACAGGGGCAGTGCCATACCGAGCGCGTAGACCGCCAGGAGGATTCCCCCGTACAGGGCGTTACTGCCCACTGCCGCCACGGTCAGGATGGAACCCAGAATGGGTCCGGTGCATACCCCGGCGATGCCATAGACAGCGCCGAGGGCGAAGACCGAAAGGCGGGAGGACCCTGCCTGGGCGTTGTTCCGGAGTATGGACGGCATCCGGATCCCGGCGATCTGGGCGAGGCCCAGGACGATAACAACTCCGGCGCCTGAGGCGACCAGGATGCCGCGGTGCTGGGTTACGAGGGATCCGAGCGTGCCGGCAAACACGCCCAGCGGCACCAGCGTGGAAAGCAGGCCCAGGTAGAAGAGGGCGGTCCGCGCGACGAGCCGGGTTCTGGTGGAGAAGGCGTACGCGAAGAAGGCCGGCAGTAAAAGCGCCGAGCAGGGGCTCAACAGGGTGAGGATGCCTCCCAGGAAGGCGCCCGCGTATCCGATGACCATTACTGGGATTCAGCCTTTTTGAGCGCAGCTTCAATGGCCTTTTCGAAGGTCGCCAAAGGCTGCGCACCGACCAGGGGCGTGTCATTGACCAGGAATGTGGGTGTTCCGGTGGCCCCCAGGGATGCCGCTTCCTGGGCATCTCTTGAAACGGCCTGCTGCAGTTCCGTGGAGTCCAGGTCCGCTTCGAACCGGGTCATGTCCGGCACGCCGGCCTCTTGTGCGATCTGCACCAGACGCTCCCGCGAAAGATCGGCATGTCCCCGTTCGGGGGCGATGGCGAAAGCTGCCTTGTTGAACTCCCAGAACTTGCCCTGGTTCCCGGCTGCGCGGCCGGCGACAGCGGCCATGGTGGACTGATCGCCGAAAACCGGCAGGTCACGCCATTCAACGCGCAACTCACCGCTCTTGACGTATTTTTCCACCAGGGGCGGCAGGGTATCGCGGGAGAAAAGCCCGCAGAAAGGGCAGCGGTAGTCTGCGTACTCGACCAGGACCACCGGGGCGTCGACCGGGCCAAGTGCTGTCGGGTCGTCCGCTGTTCTGCGGGACATATCCAGCGGCGCGCTCTCGGAAGCCGCGGATTCCCGGGGTGCCGCTTCGGTGCCGGCACCTTGGGATACCCCTCCCTGATACGCGAAAATCCCAACCAGCAGGATCAGCACTGCCACCCCGAGGGCGGAAATCGCTATGGTCCAGGGTCGGTTACGGGAAGTGCCGGTGGTAGGCGATGGCATGCTGGCTCCTCGGAATGGCCAAAAGGTCCTAAATGTTTATACATTTCATTTTTGTCGACGGTACGGGTCCGGACGTCGGCGTGTAAAGCCTGGGTATCGGGGCGCCTGCTGCGCATTGCGGATGTTTCGCTCAGTTATCAGGCGCTGTGCGTCCGCGGTGCCTGCCTGCGTGGCCAGGCGCCGCGGACGTCAGGAATTAGGCGTTCACGCGGTAGTAGGAAGGTCCGGAACCGACATTGACGCTGAAGACAACGGTCTGGTTGCCGTTCCATCCGCTGTGGATGGCTTGCCCGTCACCGAGGTAGACCGCGTTATGCGAAAAGCCCATTCCACCGTCGGCATAGTAGATAAAATCACCGGGTTCCGGCGTCGATACCGGCGTGGCGTAGGCCATCAGGGACTCGGGCGATTCATCACCGACTCCTTGGATCCCAGCCGACCGCAGGGCCACTTCCCCCAGCACCGTGCAGTCCTGGATGGCGCCCATCTGGGCTTGCGCCGCGGCCAGAATCACCCCATTGAGTGAAGACGGCGCCCCCTGCCCGCCACCCACGCTCGCCGGCGCCAGGGCCGAAGACTGGTACGCCACCGCGGCGGATGCTGCGGTCGCGCCCGGTGCCGGAGCAGCCGCCCGTCCCGGGGCGGGGGTGCCCGCTGTCCCGGAGAGTGTTATGACGTCCCCCGGATAGATGATGGAAGCCATGTGAAGCCCGTTCAGCGACAGAATCTCATCCAGGGGGATTCCGTGGAGCGCTCCTATCTGGCCCAGGGTGTCCCCGGCGACCACCGTGTGGACGGAGGCTCCTTGGGCCGGAGCCTGGCCGGGAAGTCCTGCCGGGGAGGAGATGGTCCCTGAAGCGGTTCCCCCCTGCGGATCGGAGGCCGTGGCTCCCGCATGGGCCGGGACGGCCATGCTCAGCACGAGCCCGGATCCCACGGCGACGAGGGCAGCCTGGCGGCCCACCGCTCCTCCATGGCTGGAGACGCTGCGTGAAAGGGCGGACAGGGTGCTGTTGGAGGCGGCCCTGTGGCGGGCATTTTTCTTTGACATTGCTTAACCTCTCCCGATACCTGCGAGGTGAGCTGTCGGATGCGGGTGGGAGTCACCCGGCCACCGGACATGATGCCGGCGGCTTAACCCCAAGGACTCAGTTTCGAATCCGTATTTTTGGTTCCCCCGCCCCTGCCGGAGACTGTGATGTATGGGCCTTGGCAGGCGGCAGGGTTCGGTAACAAGCCAAGGGTGCAGCGCCTGGCGGGCGGCACGGGCCCAAATCTACACGGAAAATCACAAATGTATAAACATTTGCGCATGGGAACTTTTGACCGGCAATAGACGTACCGCGGGTCATGACGACCTCATACGCGCCGGGCTGGCCTGTGCGGAGCAAGACGTTTCCCGGCCGCGACCGGACCGTCTTGTTGTACCCACGAATTTCACTCCCCGAGGACCGAGATACCCCGTGGGGTATATTTATTTTGGCGCGGTACGCGCTGGAGTACGCCAGGAGGATAGGCATGGACAAGAAGTCGGCGGAAGACTTGAGACCTGATGGGAGCCCGGGGCATGACCTGGTCGTTCTTTCCGGGGCACCGGGGAGGGGGAACCAGCGGCTCCAGCGTCGTGTCATTCCTGTCCTGGTCGGCGGGCAGGTTCTCGGTGGCATCGGCATGGGCGCCACGTTGTCCCTGGGTTCTCTGTTGGCCGCGCAGCTCTCCGGATCCAATGCCTGGTCCGGCATGGCCGCCACAATGAGCACCTTGGGCGCCGCTCTCGCCGCCGTCCCGTTGGCCCGGCTGGCTAGAGCCCGCGGCCGCCGGATCTCGCTGTCCTTGGGCGCGCTGATTGCGGGCACCGGCGCCGTAACGGCCATCACCTCCGCCGCCCTGGGTATCTTTCCTTTGTTGCTGGCGGGCCTGATGTTTCTTGGTGCAGGTTCCGCCGTGAACCTGCAGGCCCGTTTCGCCGCAACTGACCTTTCCCTGCCCGGGTCCGGGGGCCGGGACCTCTCCATAGTGGTGTGGTCCACGACGATCGGTGCAGTCCTGGGTCCGAACCTCTTCGATCCGGGAGAGAGCGTCGGCGCCGCCCTTGGCCTGCCCCCTCTGACAGGGGCTTTTGCCTTTTCCGTAGTCGCCCAGCTTGCAGCCGCCGTCGTCTATGCGACGGGCCTGCGGCCGGACCCCCTCCTGACCGCGATGTCTGCACGGGTGCCGGACCCTGCCGCGCCCCGGCCCCAGAGCGGTTTGCGGGTTCTGTACACCACCCCGCGTGCCAGGTATGCGGTAGCGGCAGTCGCCCTCAGCCACGCCACGATGGTGGCACTGATGTCCATGACCCCTGTGCATCTGCGCGACCATGGGGCCAGCCTCACCGTGGTGGGACTGACCATCAGCCTGCACATTGCAGGCATGTACGCCCTGTCTCCCATTTTCGGCTGGATGTCGGACAAAGTCGGGCGGCTGCGCACCATTCTTGTGGGGCAGGGAATGCTGCTGGTCTCGCTGGTATTGGCAGGCATCGCCGCCGACTCCCGCAGTGCCGTGACCGTGAGCCTAATTCTGCTGGGGCTCGGCTGGTCCGCGTCCGTGGTCGGCGGGTCAGCCCTGGTCGCTGAGTCGGCGCAACTGCAGGACCGGCCCGCACTCCAGGGCATCTCTGACCTGACCATGAACACTGCCGGAGCCGCAGGCGGGGCTTTGGCCGGCCCCGTACTGACAGCCGCCGGGTACTCAGGCCTAGGGTTTATCTCCCTGGCCTTGGTAGCCATCGTCATCATCTGGTCCGCCCTGCAGTCACGGCAGTCCATTCCGAACCAGGAGCAACCATGACTGCAAACACACAGCACAGGAAGAGCGGCCGCTTGCGGCAATTGACGGAAGTGCTCGACAACTGGTCTCGGCAACGGGTAACAGTGACAGTCATCGCGGCCGGCGCCTCCGCCGTCTTCCTAACGGCCGCCACGGGCATGATCTTCGGCGCCGGAACCGGATGGAAGGGCTTCGCCCTGGTAGGCGTAGGGTCGCTCCTGGCCGGCTTCCTGGCAGGCAGTTATACCGGCGCGCCAATCGGTGCGGCGCCTACCCTTTGCGATCTGCGGTGGCCTGTTATGGGCCTATTCGGCCTGATCTGGGCGGGCTCGCCCAGGGATGCCCTGCCTTCGGTCCAGGGCATGGTCGGCTTGCTTGCCCTGGCCGTGATGGCCTGGGCCCTTCACGCCCTGCTGGAACTTGAGCGCAAAGTTACTTTGGCCCGCTGACCGCAGGATTCCGATGTCGATGTTTGCACTGATTGTCGCCCGCTGTTTCCCTCCAGGCAGCCGCCGCGCTAAATAGGTGGGAAGCGGGAAGGTATGGACCCGATCGTCCTTCCGGTAAACCAGTAATGGTGCGCCGTGCGGCCGGGTGTAGAGAAGCTTCTCCGCCAATGGTGTTTTGGCTTCAGCGTTTGGGCCAGTAGTCCGGGTTGTAGTTGCTGGTGCGGCGAGAGGTAGCAGCGTCCAGTGCACCGGTGGAATCCTCGGGATGCAGCAGGGGCTCCTCATTCGGTTCGGTTTCGAGACCTTTTGGCTTGTCCTGCGGCATTCTTGCTACCTACTAACAAATGGCATTGCGGCTCATTAGCCCTTCAACGCATACAGTACTCCGCGATCTACAGGGTTCCCGGGACCCCTACGCCAAAGCCAGCTTCGAACCGCCCTGACGAAAGCTACAGGGGACATGTCATCTTGTCTTATAAATCAAAAGCTTTCCAAGACACTGCCTCCTTGCTTGAGACGCCCAATTGGAGCGGCGTCGGGACGGGCATTTCGCTGTCTTGGAAAGGTGTCTCACCGTGTTTTGTCTTACGGGGGTGTCCGGAGGGGTTTTCTGAGGCAGAATGAGCCGGTGAGACATCTCGGATATACGCGGGTGAGCACCGCGGGCCAGGACGCCGAGCTGCAGCTTGATGCACTCGTCGGCGCCGGAGTTCAAAAGCGTGATGTCTTCGCCGATGTCACGTCCGGGAGCCGGACCGCAATCGAGCGGCCTGGGATGAAGAAACTTCTGGACTATGTTGAGCCGGGCGACACGATCGTGGTCTGGCGGATAGACCGGCTCGGCCGATCCCTGATAGACGTCTTGAACACCGTGAACCTGCTCCGGGACCGCGGCGTGCAGCTGAGGTCAGTTTCGGATGGCATCGACCCTGCCACAACGTCGGGCCGGCTGATGCTGAACATGTTGGCCACTCTGGCGGAGTACGAGCGGGAGTTGATCGTCGAACGGGTCAATGCCGGGATCGCTGCTGCACGAAAGGGCGGAACCAGGTTCGGCCGGCCTCTTTCGGATCCCGTCGTGATAGCTGACAAGCTGCGGATCGTGACCGAAGCGCGGGCCAAGGGCCGCACCGCTGAGGAAGCGGCCCGCCTCGTCGGGTGGAGTCGGGCAACGCTCTACCGTCACCAGAAAGCTCTCGCTGCCAGCGAGAGCACCACGCTGTAGCTGCGTTCATGAATGGCGTGGAGCGGTGGCGCATCCTTCGATTGCACGTCGAAGATAAGATCCCACTCGCGGAGCTGGCCCGGGCATCAAAGGTCAGCCTACGCACGCTTGAGCGCTGGCACCGGTCGTTCCAAGACGGTGGCATCGCAGCGCTGGATCCGCGTCACAGGGTCGATGCCGGCAGGCGCCGTACCGCAGCGGAAACCGTGGCATTCATCGAGAGGCTCGCGCTGACAAAGCCCCGCCCAAGCCTCGCAACCCTGCACCGGCTCGCTATCGCCGACGCAGGACAGAGGAACGCTCCGGCGCCTGGGTACTCAACCGTTCGGGACATCGTTACTGCCCTGGATCCCGGTCTTGTCACCCTCGCCCTCGAGGGGCCCACGTCCTACCGCGACCGGTACGAACTCGTGTACCGCTGCCGGGCGGAACGTCCAAACCAGATATGGCAGGCCGACCACACCGAACTCGACATCCTCATTCTCGGCGCAAACGGTAAGCCGGACCGTCCTTGGCTAACGACGGTGATAGATGACTATTCCCGGGCAATCTGCGGCTACACCGTCTTTACCGGCGCACCTTCAACCTTGAACACGGCCCTCGCGCTACGGCAAGCAATCTGGCGAAAACAGAACCCTTCCTGGGTCATGTGTGGACTTCCTGACATCCTGCACGTCGACCACGGCTCCGACTTCACCAGTCAGCACCTTGAACGCACCGCCGTTGCGCTGCACATCCGCACCATCCATTCCACCATCGGCCGACCACAGGGCCGCGGCAAGATCGAGCGCTTTTTCGGCACAATCAACACGGAAGTCCTTGCGACCTTGCCGGGGTACCTTGCTCCCGGAAGCCGTTCATCACAGCCAGTGCTCGACCTGCCGACAATCGACCGGGAAATCGGTGCCTTCATCGCCGTCTACAACAACCGGGCACACAGCGAAATCGGCACATCACCCAGGGACGCCTGGGTCGCTGACGGATGGCTTCCCCGCATGCCGGACACCCTCGAAGAACTCGACGGACTCCTCCTCACCGTTCCGAAGAACCGCGTCGTGCAACGCGACGGCATCCACTTCCAAGGCCAGCGCTACCTCTCGCCCACGCTCGCACCCTTTGTAGGACACACCATCACCATCCGCTACGACCCCCGAGACAGCAGCTCGTCGGTCTGCTGTAGCCGGAACGCCCACCCCAAGCCTGCCTCCCCGGTATAAGCGCCAGGAACCCTGCCCAAGTCAGCACGGAGGATCAGTTCTGGCGCATAGCCACGCTGCCTGCACACCTCGAGGAACGTAAAACAGCTTCGGCAAAGACAGCATCGTATCGATGGATACCTTCCACCAACGTCCCCCAATCAACCGGCCCTTCTTCAGGCCGGCAATGCAACCAGCGACCCCGCCGTGGACCTCAGCATTTCCCTTCCTAACCGTACTGAAAGCCGACTCTTTAAAGGGGTATGGCGCGGCAATCCTCGGGTCGGTTCTTTTAGCATGGTGGACCTCAAAGGCGAGAGGCCCCGCTTTTTCCCGATTCCCCTTCCGCGCTGCCCATAGGAGAGCGGCACGCGTCGCACGGCCCGTGCCATCCTTGGGATATGGCACGAACCTGGTTATCGGTGACGGTGGAGCTTCTCGGCGGTCGTGGTGAGGAACTGTGGCCGTGGCCTGGGCGAATCTTTGCTGTGGGACCGTCTCACACCTTCATGGATCTCGCCAATGCCATCAACGGTGCCTTCGCCCGGTGGGACCGCTCGCACCTGTCATTGTTCACCCTTGCTGACGGCCGGGTGGTCACTGATGAAGAGACGGGGGCCGAGATGGCCGTATCGGTCGGTGGCCCACTCATGGCCCCACCAATCGACATCGACATGGCCAAGGTTGTGCGGACCGTGGAGCCGGGGGCCGAGTTTCAGTACACGTTCGACTTCGGTGACGCCTGGATCCACCGATGCGTGGTCGGGGAGGTGAAGGTTGACCCGCTAGAGGTATTAGGCGTCCGTCCTGAGGTTCCCGTGCCGTACTGGGGTTGGGGCAGCATCCCGGATCAGTATGGGCGCCGATGGGAGTCCGACGACGGGGAGACCGAGACCTCAGGAACCCCGAGTCTGCCGCACCCCATGCTGCACCACGGGTGGCCGCGACATGCGCAGGCACCGAGGATTGACCTGTCCGAGTTGCGTGCATCAATCGGGGCAGGAGATGTCGCTCGGTTCCTCGCCGCTGTGACAGGGCACGACATCGATGATGCTCTCCAACAAGTGGGGGCCGGCGTACCGATGGCGCTGGAGCACAGACGTCAGGAAGCTGAGCCGGTGGCGCTGTCGATAATCAACCGGCTGACTTTGCGTGGGGGCGCTGGTGACCGGCTGCTGGCGGAGGACCTGTTGGCCATTCTGCGCGGAGAGCCGCTGACTGGGCAGGTCGTGCCGGTTGACCTGGAAATGCTCAGTACCCTGCTGGAAGGGGACTTGGACCTATCGACGGGTGGCTACGTTGACCTGCGTACTGGTCAGGTGTACGACGACAGCGCCACTGACCCGATGATGGTCGGGGAGGGCGCCGCCATCAATGTGGAGGAGGAGCCGGACCGTTGGCTTAGAGTCAACCGCACCGGCTCGCGGCATGCCTGGCGGGACATGGCCGCCTTTGCCGAGCGGCAGCATGATGAGGCCCTCCGAGGGCGGCTGGAGCGGGTCCTCGAGGGCAAGGGTGCATTCTCCCGGTTCCGCGACCTCGTCCATGGCGAGAACCTCAATGAGGAGTGGTACACGTTCTCCACCGACCGCCAGATAGGCCGTGCCCGCGAGTTCATCGCTGACAATGGCGTCCGCGTGGGCTGACGAGCAGGACTCGGTCAGCGTCGACCTGCCTCCATCCAGTGCGCACCGTCCCAAAAGTCACCCTTGCTACGGGAGCTCGACTCGAGAGTTATGGGACAACTTACGGGACAGCCAAGTTACTGCCATTTGAAAGGCAGATCCGGTGGAGGAGCGTGCCACTAACAGCGTCCCAACAACAAGGAAGTGGGACATTGGCGGCGACGCCAAAAAGCACGCCATAGAGTTCACCGGACGCCGCTTATGGGAAACGTCGGCTTGGGAGTTGCTGGGCTGCGTCGTTTCTTCAGGCGGCGAGGCTGCTATTAGCTGACTTTCTCCATGCTGTGGCCGCAGCAGCACGTCGGGTTGCTATCGCCGCCGTGACCTTCGGCGGCTCCCTTCGTTACTGTGATTTCGCATCCGCACGAAGCGTCCGGGCACCGGTACACCTCACCTTGTTGTAAGGCCATATCGATCACCTCCTATCTTGTCCCTCCAACGCTAAAACCTTGACCCAGGGGTAATGTCAATATCCAAGGGAGGAACGAAAATGGGGACTTCACTCACAATCGGTCAAGCTGCAAAGGAAACAGGATTAACGCCGAAGGCGATCAGACTCTACGAGCGGCGAGGGCTAATCCGGACTCTTGAGCGCAGCTCGGCCGGCTATCGGCTGTACGGCGCGGACGACATCGAAACCATGGGATTTATCCGGCGTGCACGCTCGCTCGGTTTGCCCCTGGATGACATAAAGGGCATCCTCAGCATTCAGAAATTAGGGGCACCGCCCTGCGATTCCGTGCGGAACATGATCACTGAGCGAATCAACGACATTGATGACACGATTTCTCGCCTAACGGCTTTGAAAACCGCACTGATAACTACGCGCGATGTGGACTCTGCTGAAAACGGGCAAAGCGCCTGCCCCATCGTTGACGCTGCTCACCATTGCGCTGAAGAAGCCACTGCCGTCCGCGGACAAACCTTCTCAGGGCAGCGGTAACTCAATTGCCCGCGCTGGCTTAGACCGGGGGAGCAGTGATTGTCGTGGCTGTCTTCCGTCCGGCGACAGCGAGAAGCGCTGCCGTCCCGGCAGTAGCAACCATGGCGTAGGCCATTCCTGTATATGAGCCGAGCCAGGATGCCAGTAATGGGCCGGCAGCCGGGGCGATTGCGGTAACAGCGGTCAATGGGGCGGCGAAGTGGCCCTGGAGGGAGCCGAGGTTCCGGGTTCCCCATCTGTCCGCGACGATGGTCGCTTGCAGGAGGGTCTGACAGCCGCGGACAGCTCCGGCCAGGATGCCCGCGGCGAAAAGAACTGGAAGCGGACCTTGGACGGCGGCGAGCAGGCACAGGGCTGCGAACGCTGATCCTGCTATGACCGGGAGCCTGGTGCTGGCAGGAATTGTGGCGAAGAGCAGGCGTCCGCCGACCTGTCCGGCGCCGATGAGTCCGAATGCCAGGGCTGCCATTGCATAGTCGCTGCCCTTTTCGGTCAGCAGGGGAATGATGTTCAGCGTCACCGTGTACAGGCCAAGGCAGAGCAGGACCATGAGGGCCTGCAGGCGAAGGAACTCCGGACTCCGCCGGATCTTGTGCACCGTTTCCTTTGGATCTGCTTCGCTTACCTCTCGCGGCACTGTCTTAGACCAGGTGCGGTTCAGGTAGCGGGCGTGCAATGGAACGGTGATCAGGGCCATGAGGAGGGCAAGGATGACAAACGCGGACCGCCAGCCCATCGCGGTGCTCAGGGTTGAGGTGAGCGGGGCGAAGATGGTGGAGGCGAAGCCGGCCACGAGGGTCAGTGTTGTCAGCGGCCGGACCCGCGCAGGGCCGTACCAGCGGCTGATGGTCGTGAAAGCCGGCTGATACAGGACTGCTGCCTGTGCCGTGCCGGCGAGCAGCCAGGCGGCAGCAAACAGCGGCAGGCTGGGGGAGAGCGCGACGAGGATGAAGGCGAGGGCGCCGGTGAGGGACCCGGCGATCATGAGCGTGCGTGGCCCGGTTCGGTCCAGGGTTTTGCCGACAGCGATCCCGGCAACAGCTGAAACAAGCAGCCCGAGGGAGAAAGCACCGGTGATGAGAGCGGGGTCCCAGCCGGTGTCGGCGCTAATGGGTTGGACCGCTGTCGGCAGGGCGTAGTACAGCACGCCCCACGCTGTGGTCTGCGTGATACACAGTGAGACCAGCCCGCCGCGTGGAGCGCCTTCGGCAGCCAGGATCCGGGAAGGAGCCGGTGCGGCCATTGCGGGTCAGTTCCCGGTGAGCTCGGCGTGCAGCTTTTGGACGCGGGCCTTGATGTCGTCCCGGACCAGGCGCATGCGTTCCATGCCTTCGATGCCGCGCTCGGACGGTTCGTCCGTTTCCCAGGTTTCGAACCGTTTGCCTTCGCGAGGCTCGAGTTTGGCTTCGTTGCCCAGGACGATCACGACGTCGACGGCGTCCAGGACCTCGTCGGTCACCGGTTTCGGGTACTCCGAGGTGATGTCGATGCCAAGTTCTGCCAGTGACTCAACGGACTGGGCATTGAGCTTCTCGGCGGGTTTAGTCCCGGCCGAGTACACGGTGACATCATCCTTGGCGAGGTCCCTCATGAGTCCGGCGGCGAGCTGGGACTTGCCGCCGTTCTTTTTGCAGACGAACAGGACGGACGGGGTTTTCGTGGTGTCGGTCATGCCTGTGATTCTTCCTTCTTCAGCAGGGACGCGGCGAGAACCCGGACCCGGTCGTGGATGTTGTCCCGGATGGCCCGCACTGTGTCCAGGGACTGGTCAGCGGGGTCGGGCAGTTCCCAGTCTTCATAGCGTTTGCCGGGGTAGATGGGGCAGGAGTCACCGCAGCCCATGGTGATGACAACGTCCGAGGCGCGGACGACGTCGTCGGTGAGCGGCTTGGGGTAGTCCTTTGAAAGGTCCAGCCCCATCTCCGCCATGGCTGCGACCACGTTGGCGTCCAGTTCGGCTGCCGGCATCGATCCTGCCGACCGGACATGGATCCTGCCTTTCGCTTCGACGTTCAGCAGGGCGGCGGCCATCTGTGAGCGGCCAGCGTTTTGCACACAGACGAACAGGACCTCGGGGGTCTCGGAGGCAACGTCTGCCTTTGACTTGGCCAGGGCGCGAAGCCGTTCGCTGGCGAAATGTTCGGTGGTGGCTGGCAGGTAGGCGGTGACGCGGGCGGTGCGTGCCAGGGCGGTGTAGGACTCAAAGACGTACCGCTCGACTGTTTCTGCGGCGAACATCCCTGCGAAGCGCTCGGACAGCCGTTCGCTGATCCGGCGCAGGAGCTCGGTGTTGTCCTGAAGCCCCAGGGTGATTTCGTGATCGGTCATGCCGGTGTCTCCATCTTCACGGTTCGGTTCGGACTGGTGGTGGATCAGGACAGGCCGGAGCGGCCGTGGGAGAGCCCGGTGGGGAACCCGACCAGGACTGGTTCCGGAGCCGCGCAGCACGAGGACTCCTCGGGTGCGCCGGCTGCGGCGGGGACATCGCAGCTGGTACCGGCGTCTGCGGAGCAGACCCCTGTTTCGGGGAGTTCGAGCTGGACGGTGTCGGCGGCTTCGCGGTCTCCGGCCAGGGCTGCGGCTACGGAGCGGACCTGCTCGTAGCCGGTGGCCAGCAGGAACGTTGGTGCCCGGCCGTAGGACTTCATCCCCACGATGTAGAAGTCCTTGTCCGGGTGCGCCAGCAGTGCCGCGCCGTGGGGCGGGACGGTGCCGCAGGAGTGGAACTCGGGGTCGATCAGCGGGCCGAGCTGCCGTGGTGCTTCCACGGCAGGGTCCAGGTCCAGGCGCAGTTCCCGCAGGGTGTCCAGGTCCGGGCGGAACCCTGTGCAGGGGACCAGGACGTCCACTTCCAGGGTGCGCCCGTCCACTGCTTCCACGGTCACCCCTGATTCGAGTGCTTTGAGGGAGCTGATGCCGAAGCCGGTGTGCAGTTCGATGGTTCCTGCCTCCACGAGGCGGCGGAGCCTGGAGCCGAGCTGGCCGCGGGCGGGCAGGCCGTCGGCGTCCCCGCCGCCGTAGACCTTTTCGGCGGAGGCTCCGCGCACTGCCCAGAGGATACGGGTCTTCGGTTCTTCCTTGGCAAGGTCAGCAAGGTTGATCAGGGTGTTGGCTGCGGAGTGTCCCGCACCGACGACCAGGATGCGGCGGCCGGCGAAGGTGGCACGGTCACGGCCGGCGACGTCCGGGAGTGGGGAGGAGATCCGGGCTGCGGCTGCTTCTTCTCCGTTGGCGGGCAGGCCGGAGGTGCCGAGCGGGTTGCGGGTGGACCAGGTGCCGGAGGCGTCTATGACGGCCGCGGCCGTGACGTCGCGGGTTTCGCCGGTGCCGAGCTGGACACGGACGGTGAAGGGTGTGGTGTCGCGGTCCCGGGTATGTGTTTTGTCCATGCCCTCGCGGGTTACGGACAGGACGCGGGTGTTGGTCTGGAGCCGGGTGGCGAGCTGGGGGAGGGCCGCCAGGGGTGTCAGGTAGTTGTCGACGAGCTCCCCGCCGTAAGGCAGGGCGGTGGGGCGAGGGGACTCCCAGCCGGAGGCTTCGAGCAGGCGGGCAGCGGCGGCGTCGATGTTGAACCGCCATGGGGAGAAGAGCCGGATGTGGCGCCAGGCCTCGATGGCGGCGCCTGAGGATGGGCCTGCTTCGAAGATGAGCGGCTCCAGGCCGCGTTCGAGCAGGTGGGCTGCGGCTGCCAGGCCCACGGGCCCGGCGCCGATCACGGCGACGGGAAGGTTCTTCTCTGAATCCATGGTGTCCTCTTTCATCCGTTGTTCTTCTCTGGGTTCCGGGGCCTGCCGGCCAAGTGGCCGGCAGGCCGGATCGGGCTGGGGTCAGCAGCAGTCCTGGTCGTTGTCGCAGCAGTCATCGCCGCAGCATCCGTTGGGCATGGATTTCACCCCCTTCCCGATGGAGAGGTCAGGCGTGGGTGGGCTCTTCGACCAGGGCCGTGGCGATGCTGTCCGCATCCTCCAGTGCGGCAAGGTAGCGTTCTGCGTCGAGGGCTGCGGCGCAGCCCGTACCGGCGGCGGTGATGGCCTGGCGGTACCGGTGGTCCACGGCGTCCCCGCAGGCGAAGACGCCGTTCAGGTTGGTGACGGTCGTCGGTGAGTCGACCTTGATGTACCCCTCGTCGTCCAGGTCCACCTGGCCGGTCAGCAGTTCGGTGCGCGGCACGTGGCCGATCGCGACAAAGATGCCGGTGGCGGCCTGCTCCCGGGTTTCGCCGGTGACGGTGTCCGTCAGGGTAACGCCGGTGACCTTGCCGTCGCCGTGGATGGCCGTGATGGCGGAGTTCCAGGCGAAGCTGATCTTGGGGTTGTCCTTGGCGCGCTGGGCCATGATGCGGGAGGCCCGCAGTTCGGCCTTGCGGACGACGACGGTGACGGACTTGCCGAACCGGGTCAGGAAGGTAGCTTCCTCCATTGCCGAGTCCCCGCCGCCGACGACGATGATGTCCTGTTCGCGGAAGAAGAACCCGTCGCAGGTGGCGCACCAGGAAACCCCGTGGCCGCTGAACTTCTTCTCCTCCGGCAGGCCGAGTTCCTTGTACGCAGAACCGGTCGCGAGGATAACGGCCGGAGCTTCATAGGTTTCACCGCCGCCGGTGACCACGCGCTTGAGGTGGCCCTTCAGCTGGACTTCGGTGACGTCGTCGAACTGTACTTTGGCGCCGAACTTCTCGGCCTGCTCCTGCAGCCCGTCCATCAGCTCCGGTCCCTGCACACCGCCCGGGAAGCCCGGGAAGTTTTCTACTTCGGTGGTGTTCATCAGCGCGCCTCCCGCTGTGACCGATCCGGCCAGGACCAAAGGCTGCAGGCCTGCACGGGCAGCGTAGATGGCCGCGGTGTAGCCGGCAGGGCCGGAGCCGATGATGATCAGCTGCTCGGTGCTGGCGGCCGTGTTGACGTCGGTGCTCACGAAAAGTCTCCTGATGCTGGGGGCGGGTTACTTGGCGGCCGGGGTGAGGGATGCGATCAGGTCCTCAATGCGGCCCTTGATCTGGTCCCGGATGGGGCGGACAGATTCGACGCCCTTGCCGGCCGGGTCCTCCAGGACCCAGTCCTCGTAGCGCTTTCCCGGGAAGTAGGGGCATTCGTCGCCGCAGCCCATGGTGATCACTACGTCCGATTCCTTCACGGCCTCCGTGGTGAGGACCTTGGGGACCTCGGCGGACATGTCGATGCCCAGCTCGGCCATGGCCTCAACCGCGGCCGGGTTGATCTTGTCGGCGGGCTGGGATCCGGCAGAGCGGACCTCGATCTCGCCCTTGCCAAGGGTGGTCAGGAACGCAGCGGCCATCTGAGAACGGCCGGCGTTGTGGACGCAGACGAAAAGGACGGAGGGCTTCTTGGCGGTTTCGGTGCTCATGGGTTTATCTCCTGGAATCGGTCGGGTGTAGGTGCGGGGTGACGTGCAGGTCCTGTGGTGCTCCCCAACCGAACTTCATTGATGATGATCGATATAGAGAGTATCCGGCCATAGATTGATGAATGTCAATATGTTGCGGGACGGATGTCAGGCGGGGGTCAGGCGCGGCGCCAGGCCGTGGATGCGGTCGGCGATGTTGGCATAGGCGTCCTCGAAGGCGTCGCTGGTGTTCGTCCGGAGGGGGTCAGGGATGGACCAGTGAATTCCGCCCAGACCGGCCAGCTCTTCATGGGCGTTGTCGCAGACAGTCACGACAAAGTCGCCCTCGTCTGCCACCTGGTCCAGGTTGCGGGGAGGAGTGTCCGCGAGGTCCAGCCCGCGACGGCGGGCAACCTCGAGGGCTCCCTCGGCAATGTGGTCTGCAGGATGCGTGCCGGCCGATGTGGCCGGAATGTCGCTGACCTGCTGCCACAGCGCGGCGGCCAGCTGGGAACGTGCACTGTTGCGAGTGCAGACAAACAGGAGCCGCCGCGCTCCGTGCTCCGCCCCTGGTGTCAGGCCCTCCAGCGCACCGGAGGCAAGGCGGATGTAGCTGCGGCGCCTGTCGGCCTCCGAACGGTGGCGGACAGCCAGCCCGGCAGCCTCCAGCGTTCGCAGGTGGTGGGACAGCAGGTTGGACGGCATGCCCAACTCTGCCTGCAGCTCCGTAGGGGCAAAGTCCCCCAGAGTCAGCAGGTCCACGATGCGCAGCCGGGCAGGATCGGCGAGGGCCGCATGTCGGGCGAGCCGCGCCGAGAACGCGTCGTTTACTTCAATAGTCATTGATTCAATCCTTGCTGAAGTAATTTTCTGTGTCAAAGCGGGGAATCGAGGACGTTGGCAACGGCAGGGTAGACCCTGGGCCCTTATGCACCGAGCCCTCGAACTGGATGACATGTTCGAGGGCTCGGGGCTTGAGCAGTTCGCTCACTTCACTGAAGCAGTTCGCCTACTTCACTGCCGGCGCCGCCTGAGAGGCTGATTCCAAGGGAAAGAAGCGCTTGCGCGCCCAGAGCGCCGCATACACCAGCGCAACCAGAGCAGGCACTTCAATCAGGGGGCCGACGACGCCGGCCAGGGCCTGGCCGGAGGTGACTCCGAAGGTTCCGATCGCCACTGCGATGGCCAGTTCGAAGTTGTTGCCTGCGGCCGTGAACGCGAGGGTGGTGGTTTTGGCGTAGCCAAGGTCCAGCCATTTACCGATCAGCATGCCGGCGGCGAAGACCACTACGAAGTAGACCAGCAGCGGCAGCGCGATCCTGACCACATCGAGTGGCTTTGAGGTGATGGTGCCGCCCTGGAGGGCGAACAGCAGGGTGATGGTGAACAGCAGTCCGTAGAGTGCCCAGGGGCCGATCTTGGGAAGGAAGGTGCCCTCGTACCAGTCACGGCCTTTGGCCTTCTCACCGATGGTGCGGGTAAGGAAGCCGGCGAGCAGCGGGATGCCGAGGAAGATCAGCACCGAGAGCGTGATCGCCCAGAAGGAGAAGTCGGCGCTGGTGGTGGGCAGGCCCAGCCAGGACGGCAGGAACTGAAGGTAGAACCAGCCCAGGGCCCCGAAAGCGATGACCTGGAAGACGGAGTTGATGGCCACCAGTACCGCGGCGGATTCACGGTCACCGCAGGCGAGGTCGTTCCAGATCATCACCATGGCAATGCAGCGGGCCAGTCCGACGATGATCAGGCCCGTGCGGTACTCGGGCAGATCCGCCAGGAAAATCCAGGCCAAGACGAACATAAACGCCGGGGCCAGGACCCAGTTGATCACCAGCGAGGAAATCATAAGCTTTTTGTCACCGATCACCCGGTGCGCCTGGTCGTAGCGGACCTTGGCCAGTACCGGGTACATCATCACCAGCAGGCCGATGGCGATCGGCAGGGAGACCTCGCCGATCTTGACGGCCTCCAGCGCGGTGTTCAGGCCGGGGATCAGGCTTCCCAGCGCGAGGCCCAGGAGCATCGCCGCAACGATCCAGACCGGAAGGAATCTGTCGAGGGTGGAGAGCCTGCCGATGACGGCGGTCTCCGGCGGGTTGGCGGTCTGCGTGGTCACAGTTCTCCCTAATGATTGATGTACGTCGATATACGAAGTATTCCCAGCCATATCGATGATTGTCAATTTATGTGCATAATGGAACCATGGCCGTCACTCATCTTCACGAACAACCCGTGACCGAGGAGTGCTGCGCCCCCGCGGGGGAGGCTGCCCTGGGCGCCGTTGAGGCGAAGAAGCGTGCGACGCTGCTGAAGGCCCTGGCCGACCCGAACCGGCTTCGCCTGCTGTCCATCGTCAAGGCCTGCGACACGGGGGAGTCCTGCGTGTGTGACCTCACCGAGCCGCTGGACCTGGGCCAGCCGACAGTTTCACACCACTTGAAAATCCTGGTGGATGCCGGGTTGCTGCATCGTCAGAAGCGCGGGACCTGGGCCTACTACTCCCTGGTGCCAGGGGCGCTGGAACGGGCAGCGGCGGCCATCACGGGCCTCTAGGCCCAAACAACCGGGGCACCTCGTCGTGGCCTGGGTGGGGTGGTTTGCGTTTCAGGCAGCGGTGGGAGTCCCTGTTTGTGCCCCCTGGGTGCGCATTATTTGCAGTTCGGCCATGTCGAGCAGGCGGCGACCTCCAGTGAGGTCGTCCATTATCCAGAACAGGCCGTGGTCTGGGGCGGTTTCTGTCACGCGGCCGCGGTGCACAAGGGTTCCTTTGAAGGTCGCGCTGATTTCATCCCCTGGCAGCAGGTCAGCGCAGGTGCTGATGAGCGCCTCTGTGTCTTGCACCAGTGTCTCCTTACGACATCTCTTCTGGCTTACAGGATGGGCGGCCAAGGTTGCCGCCACATGACGGGCGTATGTTTTCTTGGCGAAGGCATCCCGAATAGGATCAGGTCCGGGCGCGTTGAAGGATTTCTCAGGCGCCGGTGTGGTGGTGCCCGTCGGCGTGTTTGCGTGATCGCGTCCGGTGGTCGGGCACGACCACCACTGGCCTGCTCTGCAGCCTGAGCAGCCGGGCGGACACCGAGCCCTCCAGTAGCCGGCTTACCCGGGGTACCAGTCCTTCGCGGCCGCTGCCGATGATGAACATGCTGGCTCCCGTGCTCTCAGCCAGCCTTGTCAACGCCGAGCTGACGTCGCCGTTGAGGACCCTCAGGGTCCAGTCCTGGCGGCCGTCGCCCAGGATTTCCTTCAGGCGGTCACGGACCGCAGCGGCAGGGTAGAGGGCTTCGTCATTGGTTGCGGGGTCCAGCGATGCTGCCGGCAGTGCCGATGCGGGTTCCCATTCGGTCAGGTAGCTGGCGGGATCAACAAAGGCACAGAGCAGATGCACTTCCAGTGCTGCCGCCAGTCCTGCGGCGGTCCTGACGAGGGCCGGCGGCACAGGCCACGGAACACCGAGAATCAGGGGCCCGGCCTGGTCAGGATCAGGAATTAGTCCGTCCCAAGGGTTCATATGTTTCCCCGTTAGCGTTCCTAATAAGTCCTGTTCCGGCACCTGCTTCCCGCCCCAACGTCCGGTTGCAGGTCCTGGGGCAGGGGTCCGGGTCAGGGGTCAGGGGTCAGGGGCAGAGCGGAGGGCTGAGCCTGTATCCAACACCGCGGACGGTACGGATGACGTCGCCGTGCTGGGAGTCATCGCCGAGTTTCTGTCGGATCCGCTTGATATGGACTGAGATGGTGTTGGTGTTGGTGGCCTTGCCCCAGATTTCCTGGCTGATCTCGTCCGTGCTCACGACTACCCCGCCCTTCTGGACCAGAAAGGCCAACAGCAGCAGTTCGCGGTGGGTGAAGTGCACTTCGTCGCCGTTTAGGCGGGCTTCGTGCCGTTCCAGATCGATGGTGATCGGTCCTGCCACCAGCACAGAATTGTCCCCGGTATACAGCCGTCCCTGGCTGGTCTTTTCTGTCACTGTAGTCATTGTCCATTCACCGCTTCGCCGGTCGTTTCTTATCCGAATCGTCCCGAGATGTAGTCTTCGGTCGCCTTCTGCGTGGGGTTGCTGAAGATTTTCTCGGTGTGGTCTATTTCCACCATGCGCCCGGGCTTTCCGACGCCGGCCAGGTTGAAGAACGCGGTCTGGTCGCTGACGCGGGCTGCCTGCTGCATGTTGTGGGTCACGATCACGATCGTGTATTTCTCTTTCAACTCCGTGATCAGGTCCTCGATCGCCAGGGTGGAGATGGGGTCCAGGGCTGAGCAAGGCTCATCCATCAGCAGCACGTCCGGTTCCACCGCAATGGAACGGGCAATGCACAAACGCTGCTGCTGGCCGCCGGAGAGGCCGCCGCCGGGCTTGTCCAGTCGGTCCTTGACCTCTGTCCAGAGGTTCGCGCCGCGGAGTGACTGTTCGGCGACCTCGTTCAGCTTCGCCTTGTTCTTCTCACCCTGCAGGCGCAGGCCCGCAACGACGTTGTCCCGGATGGACATGGTGGGAAAGGGGTTTGGCCGCTGGAAGACCATGCCGATCGTGCGCCGGACCGAGACCGGGCTGATGTCGGGGGCGTAGATGTCTGCACCGTCGAGCAGGACGTGGCCTTTGACGGTGGCTCCGGGAATGACTTCGTGCATGCGGTTCAGGGTCCGCAGGACGGTGGACTTGCCGCAGCCCGAGGGCCCGATGAGGGCGGTGACGCTGCGGGGTTCCACAGACATGGTGACGGAGTCAACGGCGTGGAAGTCGCCGTAGTAGACGTTGAGATCTTTAATATCAAGGCGCTTTGCCATGGGAGATTTCCTTGCAGACTACGATTTTTTGGGCGCCACGAGGCGGGAGACCACGGTGGCAATGATGTTCAGGATGGCGATTAGGATGATCAGCGTCAGGGCAGCGCCCCAGACCCGGAGCTGGCCGGCGGGCTCGGGGTTGATGAGCTCTGTGTAGAGCAGCAGCGGCAGGGAGGCCATGTTGCCGTCGAAGATGTTGAAGTTGATCGAGCGGCTGTAGCCGACGAGGACCAGGACCGGGGCAGTTTCGCCTATCACGCGGGCCAGGGCCAGGATGATGCCGCTGATGATCCCTGACATTGCCGAGGGGAGCACGATCCGCAGGATGGTGATCCACTTCGGCACACCCAGGGCGTAGGACGCTTCGCGGAGTTCATCCGGGACAAGCCGGAGCATTTCCTCGGTGTTGCGGACCACGACGGGCAGCATGAGCAGGACCAGGGCAAGGGAGACGGCGAAGGCGCTCTGGGGCTGGCCGAACGTCCCGACCCAGAGGCTGAAGACGAACAGGGCCGCGACGATGGAGGGGATGCCGGACATGATGTCCACCATCTGCGTCACCAGCTTTGCCAGCTGTCCGCGGCCGTATTCGACCAGGTAAATGGCGATCAGCAGGCCCAGGGGAACCGAGATGACCGCGGCCATGAGCGCCTGGACGAGCGTGCCGTAGAGGGCATGGTAGATGCCGCCTGCGAACTCTTCGGGCAATACGCCCTGCAGGGACCGCAGCCACCAGTCGCTGCTCAGGATGGCGGGGAAGCCCCTGGACACCACGGTCCACAGCACCCACAAAAGCGGGACCAGGGCGATGAGGAACGCCAGGGTGACGATGCCGGCGACGAACTTGTCCGTCACCTGCCGGGACCGGCTGATCGGGCGGAATGCCCGCTTGGCCTTGAGATCTTCTTCGGTGGGGAAGGGGCGCAGCTCGGGCTCTTTGCGGCCGGTGATGTTGGTAAGGCGGCTCATCCGTTGACCTTCTTTCCAACCACGGAGCGTGCGAGGGCGTTGACGACGAACGTGAGGGCGAACAGCACGAAACCGGCTGCGATGTAGGCACCGGTGGGCAGGGGTGCGCTGAATTCAGCCGCTGCCGAGGCGATCTTGGACGCGAAGGTATAGCCGCCGTCGAAGAGGGTGAAGCTCGCTGCCTGGGCGGAGGCGCGGAGGATGATCAGCACGGCGACGGTTTCACCGAGGGCGCGGCCAAGTCCGAGCATCGCGGCGGCGATCGTGCCGCTGCGGCCGAACGGCAGGACGGTCATTTTCACGACCTCCCATTTGGTCGCGCC
The DNA here is from genome assembly GCF_058215595.1 of Pseudarthrobacter sp. As-47. Classification (NCBI taxonomy): domain Bacteria; kingdom Bacillati; phylum Actinomycetota; class Actinomycetes; order Micrococcales; family Micrococcaceae; genus Pseudarthrobacter; species Pseudarthrobacter sp. As-47. The sequence goes on along the minus strand of NZ_JBYZMU010000002.1, from coordinate 136,421 downwards.
GAGGGCTTGGGCCGCTTCGATGTGACCGCCGGGGGTCTGCTTGTAGACCTCACGGGTGATGGCGGTGATGATCGGCAGGATCATGACTGCCAGGACGATGCCGGCGGTGAAGATCGTGCCGCCGCCGTTGAGGGAGACGTTACCGGTGGCGAACAACGGGAACCATCCCAGGGATGCGTTCAGGGCCTTCGCGGCCGGTTCGAGCCAAGGGGCGAGGACGAAAATGCCCCAGAGGCCGAACACGATGGAGGGCACCGCGGCGAGGAGGTCAACGAGGTTGCCGAACCAGTGCGCGAGGCGCCGGGGTGCGTACTGGGTGAGGAAGATCGCGATGCCCACTGCTACCGGCACGGCCAGGACAAGAGCGAACGCGGAGCTGAGGACCGTGACGATGAACAGGTCCCGGATACCGAAGGCGAGGTTGTCCGCGTCGGTAGTGTTGAACTCGCTGCTGAAGAAGAAGTTAACGGTGTTGGCCTGCAGCGAAGGGATCGCCCGGACCAGGAGGAACACCGCGATCAGAACGATCACGGCGATGACGGAAAGACCGGCTGCCGTACTGATTCCACGGAAAATCCGGTCACCGACAACGCTGCCGTGCTTGAACACGGGAGCCGCGGAAGAGCCGGGCCCGGGTTCGGGGGCGGGGGAGTTGCCGGGTGTCTGGTTAGGTGCGGCGGCCTTCGGCCCCGCGCTGCTGCGCGGGGCCGAAGGTTCGGTCACCTCAGGTCGTGGAGACGACATAAATTGTGTGTCCTAGGAGATGGCGGTGATGGCCGTCTTCAGCTTTTCCTTGAAGGCGTCCGGGACGGGGATGTATCCGTTGTCGGTCAGGCCTTCCTGGCCCTTGCCGATGGTGGAGGTCAGGAATGCCTTGACGGCGGTAGCGGTCTCAGCGTCCTTGTACTTGGAGCAGACGATTTCGTAGGTCGCCAGAACGATCGGGTAGGCGCCGGCTTCGGTCGGCTTGTAGAAGGAGCTGGTGTCCAGGACCAGGTCGTTGCCTTCGCCCTTGATCTTCGCTCCGGCGATGGTCTTGCCCACCGTCTCGGTGGTGATTTCAACCGGGGTGGAGTCAGCGGAGGTGATGATTTCAGCCACGGACAGGTCCTGGCTCTTGGCGAAGGACCATTCGTTGTAGGTGATGGAACCGGCGGTGCCCTTCACGGCTGCGGAGGTGCCTTCGTTGCCCTTGGCACCTTCACCAACGCCGCCGGCGAAGGTCTTGCCTGCGCCCTTGCCCCAGGCGCCGTCCGAGGCGGCGTCGAGGTACTGCTGGAAGTTATCGGTGGTGCCGGACTCGTCAGAGCGGTAGATCACGTTGATGTTCTCAGCGGGCAGGGTCACGCCCGGGTTCAGGGCGGCAATGGCCGGGTCGTTCCAGGTTTTGATCGTGCCGTTGAAGATGTTGGCAACGGTCTTGCCATCCAGGGCGAGCTTGTCCACGCCCTCGACGTTGTAGGTCACGGCCAGGGGACCGAAGACGACGGGGAGGTTCCATGCGGGGGAGCCGCAACGCTCTGCTGCCTTGGCCGGCTCTTCCTTCTTGGCGCTCAGGGGAGAATCGGAGCCGCCGATGTCGGTCTGGCCACCGATGAATTCGGTGACGCCGGCGCCGGAGCCGTTGGAGGTGTAGTTCAGGGTCTGTCCATCGCAAGCAGCTTCGAAAGCGGTGACGAAGCGGGTCATGGCGTTGGCCTGGGCTGTGGAGCCGCTGGCCTTCAGGGCTTCCTTGCCGCCGCACTGGATGTCGGACGCAGCCGCCGATCCGGTTCCAGCGGGCTGAGTGCCGGCGTTGTTGTCGCTGCCACAGGCCGTCAGCAGCAGGGTGCTTGCCGCCAGTGCCGCGAAAGCAGCGCTTGATCGCTTGAAGTTCACTTAGATCCTCCGGTGTACCCGGCAGTTGATGCGGACTGCCGGAATGCTGAACGTGCGGTATCCACCGCCGGGCAACAAACAGCTGCCAGCATTCAAGGTAGCCATCGTTCCTTAACAGCCTGATCAAGAAAGATGAACAGAAGATGAACGCCCGCTCTGTCTTGCGTGACACCCCCATCAGCGATCATGGACCCATGCAGAACGAAACACCAGAGGAAGCCGACAAGGACCTCCGCATAGTCCGCGTCGCCCCCTTCTGGGAACAAAACCAGCCCGTCCTCCTGATCGCAGCACCCGACGCAGAAGGCGCCGAGGTCCTTGTCGCTGCCTGCCGGGGCCTTGGCATCAGGACCCACCTCGTACATTCGGGCGCCGCCGCGCTGATTTCCTACGGAAGACTCGCCCCCGACGCCGTGGTCATCGAAACTGCCCTGCCCGACCTCCCCGCACAGACACTCGCAGCGGCGATCGCCGAAGACACCGGCCCAAACAACGGGGACGCGGGTCCTCGTTGCCCCGTCCTGCAGGTCAAATCTGAGGGGCCAAAGGCGCCGGACGCCGACGGTGTGGTGGGCAGGTACGAAGATGTTTTGTCCTCACCGGTATTCACTGCCCTGGCGGACAGAAGCATGAACCCGTGGCCCACCAGCGAGGAACTGGCTTACGGGTCACTGCTCATGCGGCCCGCGGCGTTCGAAGTCACCGATGCCGGCACCCCGGTGACCCTGACGCTGCGGGAGTTCGAACTGCTGCGTGTCCTGCTCCTGGCCCAGGGACAGGCCGTGACACTGGAACAACTCAAAACGGATGTCTGGGGCGCTGTCGAGGAAGAAGTACGGACCGACACTGTCAAAGTCCACATGAACCGGCTCCGGCAAAAACTGAAAGGACCGACGAAGCCGGTCGCGGTCCGCGGCATCGGCTATGTCCTGAAAACCGTTGCCCCGGCCTGAGGAAAACAACCGGCTGCGGTTTCCTGGCGGGCTGCGGTGGCATAATTGGTTGTGACGACAGACACAGCTGGGTGTCTCCGTCCTGTTGGAAGGTACGTTTCCGTGCGCAAGGTTTTTCAGGCCGAGCTTCACCACATCGGTGAACAGCTCGTTGAGATGTCCGTCCTGGTCCGTGAAGCAATCGAAAAGGCAAGCACTGCGCTGCATACGGTTGATCTGGAACTCGCACAGGAAGTCATCTCCAATGACGCGCGCATCGACTTCCTCCAGAACGACTTGGACGAACGCGCGATCGAGATCCTCGCCCTGCAAAGCCCGGTCGCCAGCGACCTCCGCACCATCGTGGCGTCCCTGCGGATGAGCGCGTCCCTGGAACGCATGGGCGACCTTGCACGCCACGTCGCCCAGCTTGCCCGGATGCGGTACCCGGACGCGGCCATACCGGAACGGCTCACCCCCACATTCCGGGAATTCTCTGAGCTGGACCAGGTTATTGCGGGGAAAGTCACGCACCTGCTGGCCGAGCGGGACCTTGAATTGGCCCAACAGATCCTGATCCACAACACCCGCGTCAACGAACTCCACGCCGGCGTCTTCACCGCCGTAGCTGCAGAAGATTGGAACGAACCGGGCTCCCGGACCGTAGACGTCGCCCTGGCCAGCCGGTACTTCGAACGCTTCGCCGACCACGGTGTATCCGTCGCCCGCAAGGTCAACTACCTGGTCTCGGGCGAATGGCAGCCAGCTAAGGCCGCATCCTAAACCGCACTACCGGCCCGTGGTCTGGAATCCTCACCACGCGGGACGGCAAAGGCTCCCCGGACCTTCCAGGGAGCCTTTGCGCTACAGCCGGTGCCGTTTCTTTAGTTAGTTGTTCGGGCCCTTTTTGCCGCGGTAGACCTGCACCACGGACGGGCGCGGGGCGGGCGTTCCGTCATAGGGGAACAGCGAGTTCTGCGCCCCCCATGTGCCGTCCTCGCCCGGGTGCTGCACGGCGACGAAGACCATGCCTTCGTCATCCTTGATGATCGGGCCGCAGGTTTCGGCGTCCCGCGGGACCGACAGGAACTGCTCGACCTTTCCGCGGTCCTGCCCGTCAAGGGTGACCTTGAACAGGCCATCGTTGTAGCCGATGCCCGAGGGCGCGCCGTCGGTGGAAATCCACAGGTTGCCGGCCGTGTCGAATGCGACGTTGTCCGGGCAGGAAATTGGTGAAACCTGATCCACCGGGTAGCCGCTGAAGTACGTGACGTCACCCTGTGCGGGGTCACCGCAGACCATGAACAAGCTCCATTTGAAGCTGGTCGCCGATGGGTTGTTTCCCGACTCGACAATTTCGATGATGTGCCCGTCGCGGTTTTCCGTCCGCGGGTTGGCCTCGTTCGGCGCGGCTTTACCGGGCTTGCCGCGGTCGGTGTTGTTGGTGCAGGCGAGGTAGACCTTGCCGGTGACCGGGCTGGGCTCGACGTCCTCAGGGCGGTCCATCTTGGTAGCGCCGGCCTTGTCAGCTGCGAGGCGGGTGAATACCAGGACCTGTTCGATGCTCATTCCCGGGATGACGCTCTGGCCGTTGCGGGTAAGCGGCAGCCACTCACCGGATCCGTCGAACGCGCCGTCCTTGGGGAGGGCGCCGGTTCCGTTGATTTCGGCCTCGGAGTTGCCGGTGAAGCGGGCGACGAACAGGTCACCGTTGGCCAGCAGGGTCTTGTTATGTTTCCGGTTGCCCTCGATGTAGCGGTCCCGTGAGACGAACTTGTAGAGGTATTCGAAGCGCTCGTCATCACCCATGTAGGCCACAACCCGGCCATCAGGGGCGATCGTGACGTTCGCGCCTTCGTGCTTGAAGCGGCCCATGGCGGTGTGCTTGACCGGGGTTGAGGTTGGATCCATGGGATCGACCTCGGCGATGTAACCAAAACGGTTTGATTCGTTCTCGTAACCGGCAACGGCTGAATCAAAGCGGGGTTCGTCCAGGTGCCAGCCGCGTGCGGGGTTGGGGCTGGTGATGCCGTAACGGCGCTGCTCGGCCGTAGGGGTGCCGACCTTGAAGTAGCCCTGGAAGTTCTCTTCACCGGACAGAACCGTGCCCCACGGGGTGGTGCCGCCGGCGCAGTTGTTCAGCGTTCCGAGTACGGTGCGGCCGGAGGGGTCCGCTGCGGTGCGGACCAGTGCCGAGCCTGCGGCGGGTCCGGTCAGGGTGAACGGTGTGTGCATGGTGATGCGGCGGTTCAGGTCGCTGTTCTGGATGTACTTCCAGGGCGTTCCTTCGCCGCTGCGCTTGAGCTCCACAACGGACATGCCGTGGCCGTTCATGCCTATGCCGCGGACGACCTTGGGGTCAGTTCCTGTCGGGACCATGATGTTTTCGTTGGTGTACTCGTGGTTTGCTACGAGGACGGCGCGCTTGTTCCTGTCATCGAGGGGCAAGATGTCCACGTAGTCGCAGTTGTAGCCGAACTGCAGGGCCTGGGACTCGGCGCTCTGGTTGTTGATGTCGAAGGCCGGGGCCTTCTTGAAGATCGGGTCGCCCCACTTGATCAGCGGCTCCCAGGAGTAACCCTCCGGGACGGTGAACTCATCGACCGTGTAAGGGACAGGGGCGATGGCGGAGAACGGCAGGCTGCCACTGAGCTTTGCGGCCGGGGACAGACCCGGGCCGGCTGTTGCCTTGGTGGCCGTGCCGCCCAGGAGCAGGGTCATGGCGCCCACAGCGCCGACCCCGAGCATGCTGCGGCGCGAAAGTTCGGCCGAGACGATGTCGCGGAGGTAGTTGTTCTCAGAGGTGTTGCACACCGCTGCAGCGCAGGCGTTATCGCACTTCAGCGCACAAGTGACAGCGCTGCGCTTGCCACGGACGTGGCCAAGCATGGGGAGGTTGGGGAATTTTGAAGCGATGCTCACTGGAGTGGTCCTTCCACGGAGAAACAGGGACTCGACGGAAAGCCCGCGTCGACCGCATCAAGGCCGCACCAACAATCGGTAATCCAACAAGTGTCTGGCCCGTCTTCCGGAACGGATAAGGGGACTGGCGTCCGCACCGGAACAGGCTCTTCGTCGAGAAATATGTTGCCGATGCTGAGCGCGGCAATGGTTACCGCACCATGTCTGAAACAGCCACGCTCAGCACGACACGCTCACCGTAGGCACTTCCCCTTAACTCCCGATGAACAGCCGGTCGACAAAAGCTGTCATCACGGTGTTGATAGGAACAAAGGACGTAATCCCGACAAAAGGACCGGACGGATCTAAAAAGTCCCTAAGAAAATCCGCAGAATTTTCCTTCGTGTAGGGCGTACGCAAAGTCATCATCATGACGGTTGAAAATGCAGCCTGATTTGGTATGGCTTGTGGAGGGCACCGTTTTGGGATGTGCCGCGTTTTACAACAGAGGGATCTGAGCCTGCACGGCGTGCCTCTCACGGCCTCTCGGGTGCCTAGCGGAAAATCCATCCTTCACGCCGGGCGACGTCCACAAACCGCATGCATTCGACGCCGTAACCGGCTGCGGCGTTAGGAATTTTCATGTTGGCCTGGGTGAATCCCGCACCCTTAGCGGTTTCGTGGGTAACGATGGAAAGCGACCGGCAGTGAGCGGCAGCAATAACGAATGGATCAGCAGCGTTCTGCTGTCCACTCACCCATTCTGGGTATCGTGCTGAAAGCTCGGCAACTACAGCCAGTTCTTCTGATGTTGTCTCTACAACGAAGTCTGCCACTGATTTCGCCCACGGGGCACAGGCGTCGTCCCAGCGTTCCAGTTCGCGATAAACGTCGCGAGGCATGACAGCCCGCCCGTCCTCGATCAACGCCTCAAGCGCGCCCCAGGTGACTTCCCAGACGTCTCGGGGGCTATGCCGGTTGAGATCGATGATGATATTGGCATCGAAGCAGTATGCAGGCGCGGTCATTCGGAGGTGACTCCTTTTATGAGCTCGCGCTCCATTTTGGCGATCACGCCTTGCTTGGACTCCAGAAAGTAAGAAGCATCAGTGGCGGAAATTCGGTTTTCGTGAAAGGCGTCTAGAACAGATTCAACGTACCGAGGACCAAGATTGCGAAGTTTTAGGACATGGTGTGGTGGTCCACCCTTGCTGGCGCGAGCCTTTTCGCGTCGCCGCTCCAAATTTTCTGCTGCCACGCGTGCAGCGATCTGGAGTTGGTTGTCCAACTGTTGTTGTGTGATGAGGCCCAAGGTCCTGAGTCGTACGGCTACTGCCGACCAACTGACACCAAAATGTTGAGCGGTTGCACCAAGCAGGGTCAGCGGATCCTTGGCCTGACCCATTTTGCGGAGGAAAGGTGCTCGGGGCAACAGGAAGGAAGCTGCGAATGCATTGCATTCCCTTTCAACTTCGTTGTCACCTTCGAGCTCGCAAAGAGCTCCTGAGCGGTGCAGGATATGGCCCAGTTCATGAAAGAGGGTGAAGCTGCGGACATTGGCATCGTCGGCGCCGTTGAGGATCACTATCGGCATGGGACTGTAGAACAGGGAAAGCCCCTGGCATTCCCGAGGTTCTACTCTGCTCATTTGGAAGACGAGGACTCCCAGGTTTTCTACCAGCGTGATCCACTGCTTGAGGGCTTTGCCGCTGTCCGTGGACGCGTAATCGTCCGAAATGGCAAGACGTGCGCGGAGCCGCTCGCCCGCTTCTTCCGGGCTGTCGAAAACAAAGTCATCAAGGGCGAAATCTGCAGGGGATCCGAGTTCCAGGAATACCTTGCGCCGGTGGAGAGCACGATCCATCTCGCGCATAAGAGCAAGGCTGGGGGTCGTTGCCCCTTGTCCTCGAAAATCAGGAGGGCGGGAGGCGCCGTCTACCTCCGGCAGTGTCGGCCGCATAAAGAACGCGATGGTTTGCCCGTATAAGTCAGCAACCTGGCGCAAACGAGCCAGAGAAGGAGGCTCTAGGTTGCGTTCCCAGTGGTCGACCCTTTCAGGCCTTACTTGAAGACGATCAGCCACACTATGGATATCCAAGCCAACATGTTGCCGGGCCCAAATTAGGGCGCTGCCATTTACGGGGACAGCGGGAGTACGTACCACAGTGCCCCCTTGATTTTGCTGCCTAAATACGAGTTGGTTCCCAAGCTCGGCTTTCCGCAATACTAGCCCGAGATAAACCAGATGACGCGCGCGGAACGGCTCCGACGATGGATGTGGCTCCCGATTGAGGCAGGGTTCCAGGCCACCTCAGTCATGACAACCACGCTACCGCCGCCAACTCTGCCGGGCTTATGCGGCGGCCGCTCCTTCGTCCGTGATGACTGCCAGCAGCCATTCCTCGGACAGTGGGTCTCGGCGCAGCTCGAATGTGCGCAGCGCCGAGGTCGAGGTCAGCCTCACCTGGGCCTGCCAGTGCTCGATGCTGACCAGGTCCCCGCAGCCAACCGGGGCCCGTTTGGTGGTGTGCCACCAGTCGGCGCGGGTAAACCAGCGCACGGGCTCGGCGGCCACGGCCCAGATCTTGCCGTCATACCTGACGGCCAGGGGAGTGCCGGCCGCCGTAAATCGGACCTGCACCGGCACGTCCAAGGGTTTGTCACTTGCTGTTCTTGCCACGGGTTCGCTCTCCCAAATTCCTGTTCATCATTTCTTCCCGGCGGGTGACCGCCGAACTCCACACCCAGGTCCGGTACGTGACCGGCCCGTCTTTCCACGTCACTTCGGCTGCTTTCGCTGTCCAGGCGAACACTTCGCCGTCCACCAGCTCTGCGCAGTTCGGGAACCGGATCCACGCCTTCACCGGGATTCCCGGGTACCCGTTCTTGGCCGGGAAGTGCTCAAAATCGAGCTCTTCCACGGTCAGCCCGATCGGGCCGGACCGCCGCGCGTACTGCGCGTGGAGCGCTGCAGCGAAGTCTTCGGAGGACATACCACAACCTTAGAATATATATTCGAATAGACACGCCAAAAGATGGCGGCCAGCAGCGGCCGCCATCCTTTTCATCATGGGGGAGGGGTCTGACAAAGGGCAGGGTTTGACCCTCCAGTCCCTACACGTCCTTCGGACCTTCGGCTGTGTACTTCTGCGTTCCCTTGATCATGCACGTCATGGCCCGCACGGACTCCGGGTTGTCCTCCCAGCGGCTGCCGTCACGCGTACAAGCTCGAAATGACGTCACGCCGGCTTCCTGGGAAGCCTGTCGGAGCTCAACCCAAGCCTCTTCCAAGTCCGCCAGCTGGGCCGGCGTCAGCGGCGGTCGCTCAGTCTCCGTGGCCGAGGCCGCAGGGAAGGACTCAGTCGCAGCTGATGTCCGTCGCCGACCAAAAAATTTGCGCAGTCCCAAAGCTAAATCTCCTCTTAGTAAATCGGGTAGTCGTCGGGCTCCGGGTTTTCCGCAATCTCGATATCCCGCAGGGCCTGTTCCTTTGTTACCTCATGCCCCTGCGGATCCAGCAATGACCAGCGAAAGGCAGGATCCGGTCCAGGCTGAACGACCCGCCGCACCCAACGGTAGCGATGCTCTTTGAGCTTTTCCTTCTCATCGCGGAACTGCTTGTCCTTTTCGATAACCCGATGAACCCTGGCTGTCGCAGATTCATCGGTGACGCACTGGCTGCAGACATGCCGGCGGCCGTCAGCGCTGGAGGGCCAGCGGGCGAAAGCATCTGCCGGCAGCAGTTCCCCACACTTTTTGCATTTCTTGGGGTCATGAATATGAGGTCCAGCGCTGAGATCGACCATTTCCTTGCAATATCCGCATGACTTCAAGACCATGCCCTGCAAGCTACCTGAGAGGTCCGACTTCGTAGGGACAAGTGCAGGCTCGCTGGGCTCGCCCTGGTTTGCGCTGCGCTCCAACCAGTTGAAGGGCGTCCGCTGGCGCGGCCGGCTGTTGGGTCCAGGGCGTGCCGTCGCAGAGCTCCGGACCCCCTGGCCCTGTGTGTCTACGACGTTTTTTGGCTGCTGTCCTTCGGATTGTACGTGCCCGTTCCGGCCCCTCTAGCCCCTCCGTTCCTCCGGGGCCTGCGCCCCGCAAAAGTCTTCTTCGGCGCTCCTTCGTCGCTTATTTCCTCCGAAGATTTTCCGGGTCTTGCCCTGCGGGTAGACGGGCCTGCACGGGCACAGCTCCGCAAGCTTCGCCAGCAGCCAAAAAACAATGGGGGGAAAGGGAAGCTGGCCGGTCACCTGATCCGCCCCACCCACCAACCCTTTCGGCAAAAAAGGAGCAACACCACATGAACGCAGTCACTAAGAGGACCGTGACCACCGTCGACACCGGCGAAACGGTCCACGATGTGCCCGTGCTCGTCGATTACCACATGAACGACGGCTACGACTGGATGGACGTCATCAGCGAACACGGCTGGGTCGTGATCCCCAGCTGGGGGTGTGACGGCTGGGACCTGGGCCAGTGGCCCTATGTCATGGTCGCCGGGATCCGTACCGCCGATGAGATCGGGAACCTGTTCGGCATGGCCACCTACTGCGAAGGCGACGTACGAACGTACTGGTGCAGGTGCGTTATTCGATCCGTGCGCTATTCGAATAGTTCTCGCTGCGTAGTTGGGGGTAGGCGTTCCAGGACCGGGCGGCGATGTCGGCCCAGCTGACGGCGGCTTCGATGCCGAGCCCGGTGAGATCGCATAGGGGCTGGATGGGCAGTTGCCCGGCCAGGTTGGTCAGCGCTGCGCCCCGCAGTTGCCGGGTGTCTATCCCGATTCGGGACAGGCCGCGGGTCAGGGCAGAGGAACTGAGGTGTTGTCCGGCATTGCGGGAGGGAAAGAGCCATCCTGTGGCGTTGGGAGTATGGCGCTGGGTTTCTTGCTGGTAGTGGTGGATCAGGTCCGCCAGGACGGGTTCGGCCAGGATGTGTGATGACCCGAACCATAGCCGTGTTTGTGTGCTGTTACTGGTGATCTTGGCGTTGGTCAGTGCTGCGATGTGTGTGAGGCGCTGGGCGTAAAGGCCTACGAACAGTCCTGCGATGCGAATTTTCGGCGGGATGGTGGTGTCTGTTTCGAGCTGGTGCACGACCTGGTGGTAGTCGGCTTCGGTCATCATGGATCCCCGGGTGTCGCTCCTGACGCGGTTGATGGTGAGTTTGGGAATCAGTGCGTTGGTGTGCGCCCATGCAAGGAATGCCGGTAGATGTGTGCGCAGGCGCTGGCTGGGATTTTGGACGATACAGGTTTCGAGGTGTGTTTGGTTCGCTTCGGAAAGGTTCAGGCCGGAGGCTGTGAGGTGTTCGAGATATCGGGCCGCTGTTGTGAGTTTGTCGCGTCCGTAGTGCTGGGCGTTGCGGGTCAGGGGTTGGCGACGGGCCTTGATGCGCAGGTTCCGTCCGACGTTCCAGCGCAGGTATGGCTCGAGGATGTTCCGCGTCGCTGGGGGCAGTGACTCGAGGAATTTTCTGGCCCAGGTGTCGAAGAGGTGCAGGTTCTCGTCCCGGGTCGGCAGTAAGCCGGTGTCGGTCAGAAGACTCCGGACGTACTCGGCGGATTTTGGTCGGGGCCATTGGTCCAGGGTGTCGTGTTCAAGGGGGACGTCGTTGTTGACGAGGGCGCGGATCAGCTCAGTAGCGGGTCTGTTGTGTGCGACCTGGACTACGGCGGTCATTTTGGGCCGTTGCAGCAGGTTCTGCCGGACGGGTTCGAACGCGGTATTGATGACGCCGTGGCGGTCTGTGATGAGTTCAAGGGTTCTGCGTCGGGCGACACAGGTGTAGCAGTGTTTTCCGTGCAGGTTCTCCTCGCCGCCGCAGTCTGCGCATGCGTAGCGGGGCCGGACCCCTGCGCACGAGGCGCAGCAGGGGTTGTTGCCCGGCCCGAGGTAGGCGATGATCCGCATGTTCGCGCAGCCGGGGCAGCGGATGGCGGTGCTTTTGATCCGGCGGAAGCATGAGCGGCATTGGGGTCCGCCGAGCAGGTGCGCGGCGATGCGGGAGAACGTCCCGCAACTGTGGCAGGTGAGGACGGTGCCGGGGGCGCAGCGGTAACAGAGCGGCCCGTCAGCCGTGCGCTTTTCGATCTCCCCCATCGCGCCGCAGCGGGAACATTGCTTGAATGAGGCGGGGTTTTTCCGCCAGCAGGGCCTGCAATGCGCGACCCCGTCGGGTCGGGCGATGATGATCGTTTCCTTGTCGCAGACGCCGCAGGCGTGCACGATGAGTCGTCTTTCGCAGCGGGCGCAGACGCGCCTGCCATCGGGCAGGGTTTTGACGAGCAGCCGTTCCTCCCCGCATGCCATGCACCGGGGCTGCACGATTCCATCGATCCCGCTTGATTGCAGTTCCGTGAGCAGGCGTTGGGCGAGCCGCGGCATGAAGGGGTCGCCGCTGGATGCGAAGCCGGGCACTTGTTGGACGTACTTGCGAAGGATGCTCTCGGCCCGTGAGGAGGCGGCGTTGGCGGTGATCCAGGCATCGAGGGCGGTGGTCCCCGCCTTGCTGAGAGGACCGGGAAGGTTCGCCAGGATCTGCAGCAGCGGGGTCTTCAGGGTTTTCAGTCGCCGGGGCGGCGGATCCGGGCCGGAACGGGGCGAAGGTCCCCGATAGGCTGCAGTCCGCTGGTCTCGGCGGTTTCACCGGAGGCGGTGCGCTCGGTCGGGGATAGGGCCGCTGCCCGGGTGAAGGTGATCAGGTCGTTGGGGGTGCAGCCCAGGATGTCGCAGAATGCTGCGAGGACTTCCAGGTTGAGCCGGGACGGGGTTGAGGTGACAAGCCGGTAGACCTGCTCGCGGGAGAGCGAGACACCGTGTTCGGCCATCAACGGCACCAGATCGGTGGTCTGGTAGAGGCCCTTGGCGGCCATAAGTTGGCGGATGTTCCAGGAGATCACGTAGGCGTTGGTCATTGCTGCTGGCCTTGCTGTCGGGGGTGGCGGACCCGGGCCAAGGCTTTGGCGAGGATCCGGTTCTTGTAGTCATCGCTGACGTCCGTGTAGACCGCCGTGGATGAGGCGTAGGAGTGGCCCACCTGTTCCTGGACGAACCGTTCCGGGTAACCGTATTCAATCAGATGAGTGACATAGGAATGCCGCAGGCTGTGCAGGGTCAGTTTCGGATCCAGGCCGATCTCGTCGCGCAGGAGCGCGAATTTCTCATCGGAGTGCCTCACCGACAAGCGTGAACGACGCTCGGTCATCCAGACCGGGCTGGCGCTTCCCGGGCGGAATTTCGGGCGCCCCTCTTCGATCCATTGCCGCAGGCCTTCCACTGCCCAAGCGAACTCGGGCACGGCCAGCACGGTCCGGCGGCGCGGCGGCCCTCCCTTGTTGGCCTTGGCGTGGCGGACGTGGAGGCTGCCGTAACTGCCCCACTCCGGGTTGTTCGGGTTTGACCGCAGGTCGGCCAGGTCCAGCATGCACGCCTCCCGCCGGCGAAGACCGAACGCGTAAACGGTCTTGAAGAACTGCGCGTCCCGCAGCGCCCCGAGAGCTCCCTTCTTCCCGGCCGCGAGGATTCGCTCAACCTTGAGGTCTGCGTGGGCGAAAAACGCATCGGCCTCATCGAAGGTCAAGGCCCGCTTCGCCGGGCGGGCCTCAAACTCAGCGACGTGATGACGGGTGTTCCAGTCATGGCAGATCTGGACAGGATGGGCGCCAAAGCGCTCCTGGCATACCTCGGGCCAGTCATACCGTGCATCGGTGATGAAGGCGCAGAACCCTCGAATCACCCCGTGATAGCCCCGAAGCGTAGAGTGCGATGCCGGCTCAGCCCGGTTGAGCAGCGAGACCGTGAAGTCCTCAACGTCACCGGGCTGCCATGTCCACGGATACTCACCCGTGAACCTCGCAAAGCGCTTCACCAACGCGACGTTGCTCCGGGTTGCCACCCCATTCAGGCCCCGGCTCAGCCGCTGTCGTTCCCACCCGGCGAGCATCCCTTGAAAGACAGCCTCCATCGGATCCAACGGAACCACGTTTAAGGGGAGCACTTCTGCCCCAAACGAACGAACAATCAAGACTCCAATCCACATACTTTAGGCATCATTGAAGCATGAAAGTCACTAATGATGCATTAAACGCAACTTCAGAAGTAGCTGCGGGCAGTGGGTGCCTGTTGCCCGGTTGTGAGACACTGCAGGCCGGAGTGGTTTTGCGAGGGGGCAGCGGTGCTGGCTTGGGCAACAATCTTTTACGGGGCGGCGCTGTCGGCAGTTGCTGCTCTGGCGTTGGTGGTTCTTGTGGGCCGGGAAAGGCGCCCCGTCACGCTGGCCGCCGTGGCGGTAGGTGCGTTTGCGGGTCCGTTCGCCTGGAACGCCATCCTGCGGGCCGTGAACGCGCCGCAGTTTTTCGTCGACGCACCGCTGCCGGTGTTTCCGGTCAGCTGGCAGGATGCCGGTTCGGGTGTTTTTGCTGTGGCTGCCCTGGCAGTGGTCCTCGGTCTGGGTCCGCTGCGGGCTGCCGCGGGCCGCAGGGTGGTGATTCTGACCCTGCTCGGCGCCGTTGCGGCCCTCGTCGTTGACGTTTTCCTCTACTGAAGCAGTGACGCAGGGCTGGGGGCAAAGGAAGCCTTCGGGGCGATGCGGGTAGGGGGACAGGGCCCGCCCGGAAGTGTTCCGGGCGGGCCCTGTGATCGGTTGCGGGGTCAGTCGGCGCTGCTGGCGTTGGCCTTGGTTCGGCGGCCGATGAGGTAGGCGCCCGCGGCAACGAGGATCAGCAGCACGGCGCCGGCCCCGATGATCAGGCCGGTGTTATCACCGCTCTGGGCGGACGCGGGCGTCGCGGCCGCCGTTTCCGCGGACGGGGCCGCTGATGCCGGGGCTGCGGCCGTCGTTGCTGCTACGGCGGACTCGGTGTGACCCTCCCCAGCGGCGGGGGCATAGGTGAAAGCGAAGGTGCCATCAATGGGGTGCCCGTCAGCGGACACGGCCCGCCACGCGACCGTGTGCTTTCCCTCGTGGTCGATGTCCGCGGCGATGCTCAGGGTGGCCCCGTCTGCGGTGACGTCTCCACTGCTGACGACGTGCCCGTCGGGTGCGGTGACTTCGATGCTGTTCGAGCCAGGGAGCCCGGTGTCCGGGGCATTAGTGAGGGTGATGGAGACCTTGCCCGGGTTCTCGGTGATGGTCTGCCCGTCGGAGGGACTGGTGGAAGCCAAGGCGTCGTGTGCCTGCGCGGGGCCAGTACCGGCCAGAGCGGTCAGGGCAACGGCGGCGGTGAGTGCGGCGGCCACGCGGGCGCGGCGGAGTGAAAACGTCATAACTGGAGTGTCCTTTCGGGACAGCCTGCGGCACAGGTCGGCACTGTCAGGCAAAGGAAATCAAAAGGGTCAAAGCCGGCAGGGCCCGTCAGGCGGCGAAAGCCGCCACGGCCCTGGAAGAAGCGGTGGGCGGGCCGCGCAGGGCCGGGATCCGCAGGCATGGGTGCAGTCGCGGGATCACCAACCCTGCAGGCGGTGCCGGCGTCGTCCAATGCGGCAGCACGGGCAGGTGGAGTGCGAAGCTTCGGGGAGCCAGCCAGTCCAGCATCCGCCAGAGCATTGTTTCGCCGTGTGCCAGCAGCAGCGCGGTCGCGGCGACCGCGAGGATGTGCGCGCCGGTCATGACCGGTCCTGGAAGGACCCCCGTGACGTGCGCGGCCATGGTTCCGGTCGCGGTGAGGCAGCCAGGAAAGGTGGCGGACTGGTGGTGTCCGTGGGCGGCGATCCCCGCCGCAGTGCAATGCTCGACCGGGCTGGGAAAGGCCGTGAACGCGGCGTGCAGGGCCAGTTGCCCGGTGCCCAGCGCGGTGGTGATCGTGCCGAGGCCGAGCTTCCGCCGGGCCAGGACGGTGACCGGGAGCATGACCAGCGCGGCCAGCAAGACGAGCAGCGGCGTGGCGGGGAGGCGGCCGCCGCCGGCGGTGTGTGCCGCGGCCGCGATCCCGAGGATCAGGCCCGCGACGGTCAGGGCGCGCGGCAGGGTCAGGGGTGCCTGTGCTGGCATCATCGTCCCTTCCTGCCGCCGCCCCGCCGGGGTGTCTGTCTGGTGTTGGCTTAGTCGTGGGTGGGTTCGCCGGTGAGGCGGTGGTCTGCGTGGTTGATGGTTTCCCGGATCAGGCGGACGAGGTGCCCGTCATGCAGGGAGTAGATCACCTTTTGGCCGTCCTTGCGGGTATCGACCAGGCCGCTGAGCCGGAGCTTGGCCAGGTGCTGGCTGACCGCTGTCCGCGGAGCCCCGGTCGCTACGGTCAGCTCGGTGACGGTCTTCGGGCCGTCCGTGAGCTGCAGGAGCAGATGCAGCCGGGTGGGTTCGGCGAGCATCCGCAAGGTCCCGGCAGCTGTTTCGAGCAGCAGCGGGCCGGCCGCGACGTCATGGACGAGCGAGGGCTCCTCAGACGCGGCGGCCGCGGTGTGGTCCGGCTGGCTGCTCATCAGCATGCTCCAAACGATCAACGGGTCCGGGGCTGTGCCGGGGCCAGGAAAGGAAGGCTCCTGCCGCCCCTATCATCGCAAGAATCAGCAGCGCGAGCGAAGCCGGGCCCAGGCCCGCGGCTGCCCCGGCGATGCCGGCCAGCGGGTAGCTGATGATGTAGCAGGCGTGGGAGAGGGAGAACTGGGCCGTGAACACGTACGGCCGAGTTGCCTCGGTCGACGCCTCGCGAAGCAGCCGCGACGACGGGGTAAGGATCGTGGAGTTCCCTGCACCGAGCACGAACCATAGTCCCAGCAGCGACCACCAGGTCGCATCCGAAGCGGGCTGGAACAGCAGCACTGTCGCCACGGCCAGGGCCGCGGGGATGACGGCCGCGCCGGTCAGCATGACCGCCCGTTCTCCGAGTCGCTCCAAAACACGTGGAGCGGACAGCGCCACGACCATGGATCCGACACCGAAGCTGGCAAGCGCCAGGGCAAGGTCCGTGTCGGGGCGGTGCAGGATCTCACGGACCATCACGACACTATTGACCAGCACCAGCGCGGTCGGCGCCGACACCACCAGGTTCAGCGCGAGCAGCGACCGCAGCCGCCGGTTCCGCCAAAAAATCCGGGCCCCGAGGGTCGTGCGGTGCCACAGGGATGACGCCCCGCCCTGCTGGGCAGACGCCGTGGCCGGCAGGACGGTCAGCACCACCATCAGTGCCGAGAACAGGAACCCGCCCACGGTGCCCAGGAACAGGTTGTTGTAGCTGAGCACCGTCAGCAGCAGCGCCGCAATGGCAGGGCTGGCCAGCGCTTCCATGTCGTAGGCCAGACGGGATAGCGACAAGGCCCGGGTGTAGTCCTTCTCATCGGTCAAGACCGCCGGGATGAGCGACTGGAATGCCGGGGTGAAGGTCGCCGAGGCGGACTGGAGCAGGAAAATCACCACGTAGATCTGCCAGGTCTCCGTAATGAACGGCAGGCATAACGCCATCCCGGCGCGGATCAGGTCCGCGCCGATCAGGACCGGCTTCTTCGGCAGCCTCGCCACCAGCGCGTTGATCACCGGTGCAAAACCCACGTACGCGAACATCTTGATCGTCAACGCCGTGCCCAGCACCGCACCCGCGTCCCGACCGGCCAGGTCGAACGCCAGCAGCCCCAGCGCCACCGTCAGCAAGCCCGTGCCGAGCAACGCGACAATCTGCGCGGCGAACAGCCGCCGGTACGTCACATCCTTCAAAACCGAAAGCATGAAACCCCTCTAAGTGCGTATGTGCGTGATTACGCACATATAAAGGTTATCCTTGAATCGCCGCCGCGGACACCCAGACGGAAGGATTATGACGATGACGCCCAGGACTTCTGCCGGTTCCACGACCACCCAGCGCCTGCACGAGCGGAGAGCGGGGAAGCCTGCAGGCAGCGAGAGCAGGGGATCCGAACTGACTTCGGCCGCCATCCCGGGCCACGGCACGTTCTTCCTCACCGATGCCGCCTTGGAAATGATCGCTGTGTTCGGCGGGACGCTGCACTGCTACCTGGGCCCGGGCGGATGCCGGAAACAAGGCCTCTACTTCTCCCGTACCGTGCCCCGCAAGCCCCTGCGCTGCGCACTGCCCGGGGCTGACGGTGCAAGGCTGGAGGTCAGCGTCAGCCATGACCTCGCACCCAAACTGGACGGAGCCGTCCTGGACTTCGGGGCCTACAACAAGATGCAGCGTTTTGTCTGGGCATCACTACCGGCCGTGAAAGGCCCGCAGTGCACCTGCCTGCGCTCAACCGGGTCACCGGCCGGCAAACGCTCCCCCTGTCTGGACGATGCCGGAACAGGCCTGACAGATCTCTAACAACACCGCGTGAGCCGGCGCACCGGCCAGGGCAAGCCGATGCCAGTGGCCGGGCACCAGCCTGGCCAACCTCCGAAGGGGCAGCTCGGGACGGCTGCGCCGCACCGAGAACCGGACCTCGCTTCGCTCGGGCTGCCAAAGCGTTCTTCTTTTTTGGCTGCTGTCCTGACGGATTGTACGTACCCGCTCCAGCCCGTCTAGCCCCTCCTTCGTCGGGGCCTGCGCTCCGAAAAAGTCTTCTCCGGCGCTCCTGCGTCGCTTATTTCCTCCGAAGATTTTCCGGCTCTTGCCCTAGCGGGTAGACGGGCCTGCACGGGCACAGCTCCGCAAGCTTCGCCAGCAGCCAAAACAACGGGGGAGAGGGGAAAGCTGGCCACTCACCCGAGCCGCCCCGCCCACCGAACACCTCGGCATAGGAGCAACACCACATGAACGCAGTCACCACCAGGACCGTGACCACCGGCGACACCCAAGAAGTCATCCATGACGTCCCCGTACTCGGGGATTACCACATGAACGATGGCTACGAGTGGATGGACGTCATCAGCGAACACGGCTGGGTCGTGATTCCGAGTTGGGGCTGCGACGGCTGGGACCTCGGGCAATGGCCCTACGTCATGGTCGCAGGCATCCGCACCGCCGATAAGATTGGCAACCTGTTCGGCTTGGCGACCTACTGCGAGGGCGACGTCCGCACGACGTTTTATCGGACAAAATCCAGATTCTGGACCGCCGTCAGCGAGCAGGCGTTCTTCCACTGGAAAAACGGCCAGGCCCAAGGACCGGACGACCTGCCCAGCACCTTTGATGGCATGCCCGCCAAATACCGGCAGCCACACGTAATTCAGAACGCCGGCTAACCACCACCGGCCCCGGTGTCCCGCCCTCTGCAGCGGGGCACCGGCCGGACCCGAAGTTTACGGTCCGCACCCTGGCGCATTCCGCCGCTGATGCATCCAGTGAATAATGCCCGGTCACCTACTACCGGACCAAAGCCCGCCTGTGGGACGCGATCACTGAACAGGCGTTCTACCACTGGAAGAACGGACAGGCCCAAGGCCCGGCAGACCTGCCGGACGCCGCCGCCGAACTGCCCAGCCGCTACCGGATGCCCTACGCCGTTCGGGACGCCGCCTAACCAGCACTCACAACGGCTGTACTGCCCGGCTCGCGGCCGGGCAGTACAGCCCCCACGACTTCAAAGGAGCCAGCACATGAGCAACGACACCACCGCCCCCAAGGGCATCACCGCCCTCGTCTACCGCGACGCCCTGGGCGCGGACTTCTCCAACCGGGGCATCTCCGCCCGCGTCATGGAAGTAACCGTCATTGGCGAGGGCATCGACCCGGTTTTCGAGGCCACCGAGGAACGGCCCGCCGTCCGGCTCGTCAAAAACGAGCACTTCCACCGCGAAACCGTGATCCATGCCGAACCGGTCACCCCGGAAGGCGAACCCGCACCGTGGTACATGTTCGGCGGCACGTTCATCTTCAGCAGTGACTCACGGTTCCGCCGCGCCGCCGGACACTACGGAGCCGTCCCGCTGCACGACCGGCGCGAATAGGCCCGGGGGTGGCCGGTCTTTGGGGGCCGGTCACCGCGGGCGGTCCGCCGTCGTGGCCGGCCTTTGTTGGTGGTCGCCGACGGCGGACCGCCGATCCCGCAGTATCCAGGTGCACGGTTGGCGGCCGCCGGCGGCAAGCCATGGGCTGTGGTGCCGTTGGGTTGTCCCTGGGCAGGGGAGTGGAAGGGCAGGCTCGCTGGGCTCGCCCTGGTTTCCGCTGCGCTTCAACCAGTTGAAGGGCGTCCGCTGGCGCGGCCGGCTGTTGGGTCCAGGGTGCGCCGTCGCAGAGCTCCGGACCCCCTGGCCCTTTTTGTCTACGACGTTTTCTGGTTGCTGTCCTTCGGATTGTAGGCGTCCGCTCCGCCCCGTCTAGCCCCTCCTTCGTCGGGGCCTGCGGCCCGGGAATTTCCCTCCGGCGCTCGTTCCTCGCTTATTTCCTCCGGGAATTTCCCGGTCCTTGCCCTGCGGGTAGACAGGGCTCCGTCGGCCGCCGAGCAAGCAAGCTTGCCAGCAACCAAAAAACAATCCGGGGGAGAGGGAAGCTGGCCGGTCACCACAGATCGCCCCGACACCCCACGTCTCTGCAAGGACAAAAACCATGAACGACTTCATCAAATTCACCGGTCCCGCCGACATCCTGGCCTTCATCCCGCACACGCTGGGCGAGACCCCGACAGAATCCGTCGTCGCCATGACGATGCAGGGCAAGCAGCTCGGCGCGACCCTGCGCGTGGATGCCCCGTTCGGGCAGGACCCGGTTGGTTACGCCCAGACCATCGTCAGCTACCTGACCGCCGACGAGGCCGCCACCGGCAGCCTGCTGGTTATCTACACCGACGAGAAGTCCGCCGACGGCGGCAGCCCCTATGCCGGGCACGTGGAGGCGCTGCGCACTGAACTGGAAACCGCAGGAATGCCGCTGCAGGACGCATGGCTGGTGACCTCCGAACTGTGGCGGAACTACCACTGCACCGACAGCAGCTGCTGCCCGGCCCAGCCGCTGGACACCATCACCACCAGCAACGGCAACGCCGCTCTGATCTACCGGGGGAGCGCCGTCACCGGATTCACCGCACCCGCACCGTTCACCGGAGACGAGACCGCCCGGGAAGCGATCGCCGCGCACAAACCGGACGGCTGGCCCGAAGACCTCGAAGCAAGCCGCGCAGCATGGGCCAAGGTGCTGGACGACCCCAAGAGCCTGACCACCGACACCGCGCACCAACTGGCGGGAGCGCTGCAGCACCCCACCATCCGGGACTTCATGATGAGTGACATCGTTCCCCACGCCCCGGAGGAGTTCACCTCCGTGATGCTCGGTGTGTTCCTGAGCCGACCGGACTGGGCCCGCGTGGACACCGCGCAGGAAGTCGCCTTCGAGCTGATGAAAACCACACCGGAAGGGCAGCGCGCCCCGATGCTGTGCCTGATCGGCTGGCTGGAATGGCTCAAAGGACGGTCCAGCTTCGCGGCCCGCTATTTCAAGCTGGCGCTGGAGGACGTGGACGGATTCCGGCTGGCGGAGCTGCTGGGCGAACTGGTCAACCGTGGCCTCATCGCGGACTGCACCCGGGATCCGAAAAAGGCCTATGACCGCCGTTTGAAGCGCTAGCTTCAACAGGGCCGGGCTCCACGACAAAAGGGGTCCGGCCCTCCTTTTGGATCCTCCCCAGGTGCGCGGCGGCCTCCCCCGCTAGCGCTCCGCCGGCCGCGTCAGACGCTGCGCGGGCGGCGCGACTTCCAGCCCGCGCGCAGGAACTGCCGATACTGTGAAAGGACACCGCAGCCCGTACAGCCAAGGAGTCCCGAGCGTGGCCGATCACTTCCGCATGACCGAAGACGATACCGTTTCCCCGGACGCAAGCCCCCTTGAAGACATCCTGGAACTGAGCCTGCTCACGGCAGGCCCCGCCACCGGACCGGTAGACCGGCCCAAGAAAGACCACCGCCACTACGAGCTGTAACCCCCAGCAGCATTGACGCTGCACCACAGATTCCCTTGCAGAGGAAACAGTTGAAAGGCCGGCCATATGCCGGCCTTTCCTGTTGCCGTCGGGGAAGGGCAGGCTCGCTGGGCTCGCCCTGGTTTTCGCTGCGCTTCAACCAGTTGAAGGGCGTCCGCTGGCGCGGCCGGCTGTTGGGTCCAGGGTGCGCCGTCGCAGAGCTCCGGACCCCCTGGCCCTTTTTGTCTACGACGTTTTCTGGTTGCTGTCCTTCGGATTGTAGGCGTCCGCTCCGCCCTATCTAGCCCCTCCTTCGTCGGGGCCTGCGGCCCGGGAATTTCCCTCCGGCGCTCGTTCCTCGCTTATTTCCTCCGGGAATTTCCCGCTCCTTGCCCTGCGGGTAGACAGGGCTCCGTCGGCCGCCAAGCAAGCAAGCTTGCCAGCAACCAAAAAACAATCCGGGGGAGAGGGAAGCTGGCCGGTCACCACTGATCGCCCCGACACCCCACGTCTCTGCAAGGACAAAAACCATGAACGCAACACCCACGCTTGAAATGCTCGACCCCGCGACGCTGACCGTGGACATCAACGTCCGGAAAGACGCCGCCCTGACCGCTGACTTCGTTGCCAGCATCAAGGAACACGGCGTCATGGAGCCCGTGATCGCCCACCGCAGGGACGACGGAACCGTGCACGTCCTGATGGGACAGCGCCGCACCCGCGCCGCCGTCGAAGCCGCCCGGCCCCTGATTCCGGTCATGATCATCGAAAGTCCCGAGGAAGCCGAACGCATCGTCACGCAGGTAGTGGAGAACATCCAGCGCGCCGAACTCACCGAAGCCGACGAAGCGGACGCTTACCACCAGCTTTCCCTGATCGGCGTCTCGGCCGCCGCGATCGCCAAGAAAACTGGGCGGACCAAGACCACCGTCGAGTCCGCTCTCAAAGCCAAGTCCACCGAGACCGGAGCCGCGGCCCTGGGCAAGGGCTACACCATCGAAGAGGCGCTTGTACTCCAGGAATTTGAGTCTGACGAGGACGCCACGGCCGAAATCGAATCGGTCATCATGGACGAACCCGACATGCTCCTGCACGTCACCCAGCAGCTGCGCGACAAGCGCGACCGCGCCGCCGCACTTGCCGCTTTCACTGCCGACCTCGAAAAGGGCGGGATCACTATCGTTGAAGCCCCCGGCTACAACGACGAGAGCGAAACCCTTCGCGTCAGCTCGCTCAACCGCGCTGACGGGGAACCGGCCACCGACGAGGACGGAAACGCCGTCTACATCAACCAGAATTACCACGGCGAACACACCACCGTTCCCGTCATCGTCGGATGGAAAGAACTCGGATTCACCCCACGGCACAACTACAGAGGCTATGGCACATCGGCCACGAAAGGGCCGATGACCGACGAGCAGAAAGCCGAACGGAAAACCCTGATCGAGAACAACAAGCTGATGCAGTCCGCAACTGTGGTCAGGCGTGAATGGGTCAAAAACCTGCTGGCAAAGAAGCAGGCCCCCAAAGGCTGGCAGTACTTCACCCTCCACGCGATCACCCACCACCCCGAAACAGCCAACGGATACGAAGGGAAGGTGGCCGCTGAGATGGCCGGGGCGAAGTTCGAAGAGTCCAGCCAGTGGGCGTGGAACCCGCTCAGGGACCACGTCGCCAAAACGACCGCACGGCCGGAGTTTGGGCTGATTGCACTGGTCTGCGCTGGGTACGAAAAGACCATCCAGAAAGACTCGTGGCGCTCACCGAGCCAAACCCACCGCGACTACCTGAACCAGCTGGTCCTCTGGGGATACACGGCGAGTGAGGTCGAACAGATCATCATCGACAGCGGCGACAAGACCGAGACAGGCGGATAGACCACGGCTTCTGTGCCGGGCGGCGGATCCCAAACCCCGCCCGGCACAGGCCCCAGCCCAATCGCCGCAAGAAGGCCAGGAGCCTTCCAGAAGTCGGGCGGTCCGCCGCCCGGGGCGAACCACAGCAGCCACTCACCAGCGACGGACCGCCGATTAACGCACCCGCGGGCCCGCCCACCAGGTGCCGCGCCCCCAGGGAACAACGACGCTCCCACCGGCTGCAGCACCCGAAAAAGAACATTCAGCTAAGCTGAATCCATAAGTTTCCTTTGCCGAGGAGAACGCAGAATGGCCGGCCTAACCGCCGGCCATTCTTGTGCCCCAGGCAAACCCGCAACGCAGAGGCGTCGCTCAGCAATCAGCCCGGGACGTTCCGCGGATCGTTGCCGTAGCTGTTCTTCAAGCCAATCTGGCCGTTCTGGTTCCTGATGACGTGCTCCACCTTGTCCGCCTGGGCCGCTTCCCGGCCCGCGGCTACTGCCTCGTCCTTGGTGCCGTAGCCGGCACCAAACGCGCGGTCAGTACCCTCACGCTTGTTCTTCCAGGCACCGTCTTCGTAGTACGTCTCGATATCGCCCTGAGCCACTGCACACTCCCTCTGCCGATCGGATCCAGACACCCACTGCATCGCGGGTAGCGAAAAGCCCCGCAGCACTTGGGACCGCGAGGCTTTCCTCGAAACCACTTCGCCTGATGGGGGCCAGGCGAAGAAGCTTGACTCCAAACAATAATAGAAAGCATGCTGATTATTCAAGCTGTGACAGAGTCTCAACGATGAGGTGAACGATGGAGTGCAATGAAGAACAGCACGCTGTGGTGTCGGTGATCAACACCCTCGCCGGCAGGTTTCCCGGCCGCCCCAGGGCCGACATCGAGGACGCCGTCTGCGAGGAGTATTCAGCGTTCAACTCGGGCCCGGTGCGGACGATGGTTCCCGTCCTGGTCGAGCGCGCCGCCACCAAGCGACTTCAGGGCAGCCCCGTCTAGCAGTGCTGCGGACACCTTCCCCATGGTCCACGCCCTGCGCTGCCGGCATACCGACCATCGTGGTCAACGAGCCCCAGCAGGGACGACACCTACTCATCCGGGCCCAACAGGCGCACGCGCGTACGTCACCGCAGCTGACCGACCCTTCTCAGGCACCTGGGGGCTGCCGCTGGGGGAACCTGCGGGGATGACCACAGTCGCCGGCGGCGGCACGTATCGTGCGCACCGTCAGTGAAAATGGCAGCGAGAGCAACGCGCCCTCAATGGCGAGTAGTAGCCTGCTAAAAACCCTTAGATTATGCGGCTAAAGCCCTATTCATTCAGTTGAATGATTGCTAAAATTGAGGTAGCAAGTCAGCCAGACGAACGAAACTCATTTGATACGAAACCAGGTGCTGAAAATGACTGCTTCACCCACCGCTTACACGGTCTACACCAAGCCCGACTGCCCGAACTGTGAGAAGACGAAGGACTACTTCGACTCCAAGGGCATCACCTACACGGCCGTAGACATCACCGAAGTGCCGGCAGCACTGGAGTACATCACCGCCGAACTCGGCTACTCCCAGGCGCCCGTCGTCGTGAACAACGCCGATGACGAGGACCACTGGTCCGGGCTGCGCCGCGACAAGCTCGTCCAGGCGGCCATGAGCCACAAGGCAGCGTGAGGACCGTGACCACCCTGCCCCCGGCCGTCGGGTACAAACTGAGCCCACGGATCCCATTGGAGGTGGACCTGTTCCGGCAGGTCAACCCCAGCGGCAGGATTCCCACCGACGTTGTGGACCCCTACGTTGTGGAGCCCGCCATCGTGGAACCCCTCGTTGAGGATCTATACGACGACTACGCCAACTCAGGTAACGGTGGGGATGACCGGTACCTTGATGCGATCAACCTCGCCCCGCTCGGGGAGGGCGGGCTCTGGGACGAACACACCGCGGACCAGTACCAACCCAACGACCTCACCCACGAGGAACCGGGTGGGACGGAACTTCAGAACGAACCCACAACACCCACCGAGAACATCACCAGCACACGGGGAAAAGGAACCATCATGGCCGGCGAAACCACCATCACAGTCATTGGAAACCTGACATCGGACCCGGAGCTGCGCTTCACTCCGGTTTCCCGTGAGTTCGGTAAAACTGAAGGTACTCCGGTCGCGAACTTCACCATTGCATCCACGCCCAGGGTGTTTGATCCCCAGAGTAAGGAGTGGAAGGACGGAGAGACTCTCTTCCTCCGGTCCACGGTCTGGCGGGAGGCGGCAGAGCACGTCGCGGCGTCCCTGACGAAGGGCAGCCGGGTGGTCGCCAGCGGCCGGTTGAAGCCGCGCACCTACGAGACGAAGGAGGGGGAGAAGCGGACCGTTATCGAATTCGAGGTCGAAGAGATCGGGCTCTCCCTTCGCTTTACTGCGGCTCAGGCCATCGATTCGCCGGCGAAGCAGCCGGCCCAGGAACGACCTTCGGCACAGCAGGAAGTGCCCGTACAGGACGAGACACCCTCGGCGGGCGAGCTCCCGCGCATCGGTTGGCGGGACCGGCTCAAGGCCCAGCAGGACGCAGCTGCCGCTGAAGGCGGGAACGCTGGGTACGCCCACGACGATCCATGGTTCGGCAAAAACGCCCCGCGTACCGGGTATGTCCAGACGGACCGCTCAGTGGAGCCCACGTTCTGACATCGGACGAGAACCCGCATCAGAGAGAACCTCACCGCAAGAAAGCAGCGGATGCCAATTCCCAAGAAGACGAGCACCGTCTCCCCATACTTCACAGAGGCGGACGCGGACCAGATCCGCGCAGCCCTCCAGGCCGTAGGACACCTGGAGGGCTACTCCTCCATCAGCGAACTCGTCGAAGCAGCGACCCTGCGTGAACTCCGGCGACTGCAGCGCAAATACAACGCCGGCAAGAAATGGCCAGGAGTACCCGCGGGGCAGCTCCGCCGGGGCCAGCGAACCCGTGACGAGGCCCGCAGGAGCGCTATCAGGGTGGACAGGTCTGCCGGTTCATGAGCCCGCAGTACTCTTGGGACCCGCTTGGGACGACGGCCTCCCCGCCCAAGGTTTTTCCACTCTGGCTTGCGTAGCCTCGAGCCAATGGATCAGTCTGTCCCTGTTGGGAGGAGGCACAGATGAACGTTCTAGGTCCGCTGGGCCGTCCGGCCGCTGCAGCGCGTTCAGTGACGGAAGCGAGTCTACGCGCCATGATCCGCGGGCTGGTTGGCGTACTGGTCCTGCTCCTCTTGGTCCTGGCGCCCCTTGCGCCGGCAGGCGCCCACGACGCGATCGAGGGGGCCGAGCCCGCCGACGGCTCCGTTCTGCCAGCCGTTCCGGCAGCGGTTGAGCTGACCTTCAATAACCCGCCGCTGGCTCTTGGCGCCGTCGTTCAGGTCGTGGACCAGGCGGGTGTCAACCAGTCTGATGGCGGCATCGCCATCACCGACAATGTCGTCACCCAGCCTTTGAAGGCAGGAGCTCCTTCCGGCCGGTACACGGTCTCTTGGCGTGTAGTGTCATCGGACTCCCACCCCATCGAGGGCCGGTTCACCTTCACGGCCGGAAGCGCGTCGGCGGAGTCCTCGACCGCGTCGCCTGTTCCCGCCACGGCCCCCGCCCGTGATGAACCGGCCGATGCGGCAGTTACTCTCTGGACATTGGCTTTAGGGGTTCTGGTGCTCGCCTTCGGGCTGGTCGCACGGTCCCGCTTGTCCCGCAGCGGTTCGTCATGAGCGCTCCGAGATGGGGCACCTGGCCTGCTCCCACCGTAAAATCGGGTGCGGCTCTGCCGCAGATCGCGCCGGGGCAAGGTCGAAAGGAACGCCGATGACGCCTCGCGCCTCGTTCCGGTTGTTCCGCACCGGCCTCATCGGATCAATCGTCCTCGGACTGGCGGCTGGAGCGCACTCAGCCGGTGGCGGCGAGCTGCCCGCCCTGCCGCTCCTTGCCGCCGTGTGTGCGGTGACAATGGTCCCGATCGCTGCGCTGACCCGTTTCCGCCTCTCGTTTCCACTCCTAACCGGCGTCATCGGCGCCGGCCAGTTGTGGCTGCACTGGGCGTTCGATTCCCTTGCTGCAGGAAGCCCACCGTCACTGGCCGTGACCGCCGCCATGCTCACGGGCCACGCCGACCACGCCGGTCATTCTCTGCCAACGCGGGCAGCGGACGCACTGGCCATCACTGCTGCTCCCGCCCACACGGGATCCCCGGACGCGCTCATGACGCTGGCGCACGTGGTGGCCACCCTGGCCACTGCGCTGCTGTTGGCCCGCGGTGAACGGGCCCTTAGTATCTTGGCCAGCTGGTTCGAACCGCTCCTGCAGACCACTGCACCGGCCATCATCCTCCCGCCGCGCGAACCACGCCTGTCCGTCCTGATGGTCGTTGTCCCGTCCTCACAGCCCACGCTGCTGCTCCCGTCACGGCGCGGCCCACCCCTGGGTGCCTTCGCCGCCTGACGCCTTTCCTCCTTGGCAGGAACCGACGGCGGCATCAAACCGCTTTTACCGGACCCCGTCCCTCGTGGCACGGGTTCCGTTCCTGACCAACCCCTTTTGTGAAAGGCATCCGCCATGAAGACCTCCATCCGTCGTACCCTCACAACGACCGGAACCGCCACGCTCACCGCCATCCTGCTCGCCGCCGGCACCACCGCCGCACGTGACGGTGGATCCCTCCGTGACCGAAGAGGGCGGCTTCACGAAGCTGACCTTCAGCGTCCCGAATGAATCGGCCACCGCCAAAACCGACCGGCTCGAAGTGAAGCTGCCCACCGACACTCCGCTGAGCTCAGTGTCGGTCAAGCCCATCGACGGCTGGACCGCCCAAGTCATCACCAGCGACCTGCCCGCCCCGGTCCAGGTCAACGGGGCTACCGTCACCAAGGCACCGTCCAGTGTCATCTGGACCGCCGACACCGCCCACCAGATCGGGCAGAACGAGTTCCAGATGTTCACCATTTCCGTGGGCAGGCTCCCGGCGGCCGGGACCACGATCGTGCTGCCCGCGGCCCAGGGCTACACCGACGGGACCACTGTCAATTGGGCCGACACAGAAGCAGCCGGCCACGACCACGCCGCGACGTCGCCTTCAACTGCGTCGGCCGAGGCGCCGTCCCACCCGGCACCATCTTTCGTGGTCACGGCAGCAGGAGCCGAAGCCACCCAGACCGCGTCCACCGAGACGACGTCCACCGCACCGGCTGCCGCTGCCTCCTCGGACGGCGGGAACACGGCCGGCTGGTTCGGACTCGCAGCGGGCCTGATCGGCCTCGCAGCGGGCGTGACCGCGCTGGCACGCACCCGTCCCGCCAAGACCAACTAGGCCCCTGCTTCCTGCATTCGACGGCCCCGCCGGGCATGACCGGCGCGGGTTCCTTTGCACTGCCTAACGCCCGGTGCTGCCGTGGACCGATCCGCCCACGGCAGCACCGATGAGACGCGAAAGACAAAGACCATGACTGTATTAGCCAACCCCCAAAGCCAAACCCCAACAGATCCGGACGCACCCGGTGGGGACAAGACCGCACCGGCAAGCCGGGGCTGGTTCCGCCAGTTCCTGCTACGGCTCCACTTCTACGCCGGCATCCTCGCCGGCCCGTTCCTGCTGATCGCCGCCCTCACCGGCGGGCTCTACGCCATCACACCCCAGCTCGAACACGCCCTCTACGCCAAGGAACTCCACGTTCCCGCCGTGACCGACCCGCAGCCCCTGTCTGCCCAGGTGCAGGCAGCCATGGACGCCACTGGCGGCGCCAGCCCGGTCGCGGTTCGTCCCGCGCCCGGCCCGGAAGACACCACCCGTGTGCTGTTCGCGGACCCGTCCCTGGGCGAATCCGAAAACCGGACCATCTTCATCGACCCCGGAACGGCCGCAATCCGTGGGGACCTGACAACCTATGGCAGCAGCGGCGCCCTGCCCATGCGGACCTGGATTTCCAACCTGCACCGCTCCCTCAATCTGGGGGAACCCGGCCGGATCTACAGCGAGCTGGCTGCCTCCTGGCTCTGGGTCGTGGCCCTGGGCGGCCTGCTCCTCTGGATCGGCAGATTTCGCCCGCGCCAAGGCACCCCCAAGAGGGAACGCCCCGTCTCCGGCCGGAAACGGCTCCTCTGGCTCCACGGCACCACCGGCACGGTCCTCCTGGCGGGGTTTTTATTCCTCTCAGCCTCCGGGCTGACCTGGTCGGCCAACGCCGGCGCCAACATCACGGCGCTGCGGACCAGCCTGGGCTGGCTGACACCCAAGGTCTCGACCGCTCTGAACAACCAACCGGCAGCAGCAGGAGGAGCTGATCACTCCGGCCACGGAGCCGGGGCAGCACGCGCTGCCGGGACCGTGGTGGACCCGGCCCTCTACGACACGGTCCAGCAGATCGCACGCGAAGACATCATCACCGCGCGCGCGATTGCCATCAAGCCACCGGCAACAGCCGGGACAGCATGGACGGTGACCGAGATCGGCCGCGAATGGCCCGCTACCGCCAGCGCCGTCGCCATCGACCCGGCGACTGAAAAGGTCACCAGCCGCGCCGACTTCGCCGACTTCGGCCCCGCGGCCAAGCTGACCAGCTGGGCGATCGCCGCGCACATGGGACTGCTCTTCGGCCTGCCCAACCAACTCGTACTCCTCGCCATCGCCGCCGGACTGGCCGCCATGGTCATCTGGGGCTACGTAATGTGGTGGAAGCGCCGCCCCACCCGCGGCAGTACCTGGGCTGTTGGCAGGCCAGCGCCCCGCGGAGCGTTCCTCCGCGGCGACTGGCCAGGGATCCTCGCCACCATCACCGCCATGGTCCTCCTCGGCCTCGCAGTCCCCCTGCTCGGCTGGAGCCTGCTCGGCTTTGTCCTGCTGGACACGGCCATCGGTGAAATCAAACGCCATAGAGTGCGCACTTAAGCGTCCAGAGACACCGCGAAACCTCGTCACCTGAGAGGGCTTCGGGACATATCGGTTTGTCCCGGGGCCCTCCATGCGGACTTGGATTGGCGGGTCTCAGTGGATGTGGTCTGTGGTGCTGAGGTAGCGTTCAGCGCCCTTGACGCTGAGGCCGAAAAGGTCGCAGAGCCGGCGCGCGTCCCGGGTCGCGTGTGCTTCATCGAGGATCCGGTCTTCCCGAATGGCCTGGGCGGACATACCCAGGGTAGTGGTGACCCAGACATTGCTGACCTGCGTGGTTCTAACGGCGCTTTGTTTGTTGATGAACAGGTAAGGATTCGGGGTCCCCGGCCACCTCTTGGCACGGTAGTCCAGCCATGCTGCAAGGCTTCGCCGGACGTGGACTGCCAGGAGCACGGTCCGGTCAGGAAGGTGGATCCGCCGGTCGCGGACATCCGTGAGCAGGAGTCCGCGGACTTGCTGGCTGCGCAGCGCGTGAAATCCGATAAGGGCAGCTAAGGCAGCGCGGGCCGTGTCCTCGGAGTTGAGGGCAGTGCGCATCGAATCTTCATTGACGGGCAAGGGGATCCGGGTCTCCGCCCGGCCGGTCCGAAAATGAGTTGCCGGGTTGGCGAAAACGAGGCGCCTTGCCTTCAACGTCCGGAACAGTGACCGAAGGGCCGCACCGACGAGGGCCCGGTCACTGCCCTGCGACGGCAGAACGGCCTTGATGTCGTCACGGGAGATCTGCCGCAAGGACTGGCAGCCCTCCAAAACCCAGGAGTTCACTGCGGGCAGTGCCGCGCGGACGCTTCCCTTAATCGTTGACCGTGCTCTTGGGCGCGATCTTGGCGCGGTGGAACTACCGTGCAGCATGACATCGAACCACACCCTCAGTTCTTCGGCGATGGGTTCCGGAAGGCCGCGCACTTTCTGGGCGAACCAGGCCAGAATCGAGGGCTCCCGGTCGTCCTGCAACAGCCCGGCAGCGGCCAGCACCTCGAGGATTGGCTGGCTGCTGAAAGCCGGACGGAGTCGCGCGACTTCACTGGCCCTGATCGGGGCGCCGGGGGTGTCCTGGGTGCACGCCAGGATCCGCAGCCCTTGCCGGGCGGTGGTGACCCGTGTCTTGCTCCAGCCATGCACCCGGGCATGATCACGCACAGACTGGTCAAGGACCAGGGCAAAAACCGGGTCGGGTGGGACAAAGTGGTCGGGGATCCGGGATAGGTCCCGGGGAACGTCCAGCAGCGTCAGCTGCTGATAGCTCACCGGATAGGGGTGGTTGCGCAGTGTCTTGGCGCCGGGCGGAGGTTTGAGTGGACGTTTTTGCCGGAACAGTCCCACGAAGTAGAGCTGCTGCCCGTGCCGGTTTATTTCTATGACGCTCGGCCCGGTTCCATGAGGACGGGCACCGACGGCGGTGCGCCAGCAGAGCCGGCAAAAACCCTCTGTGCTCAGAGGCTTTGACCACCGGCATGACCGGCAGGGACCGACGTCAGGGAAACGCCGCCGCCAGCTCCTGCAGGGCTCGCAGATCCACCCGGTGGTCCTGGTGACGCCCCAGCCGAGGCAGTCACGGCAGCTATCGATAAGGTGCGGTGCAAAGCGGTGACACCGTCGGCACAGGCCACCGGAGAAGTACAGGTCGTTGGAGCCGCATTTGCGGCAGGGCGGGGGAGTGAACGGCCCGCCGGGCATGCACTGATAACAGGAGGCATCCCGGGCGGTTGCTACCGGACGTTCGCCGCACTGCGGGCAGGTCCGTGGTGCGCTCACGCCGGCGGCAGGGTGCGGTTACGCCCAAGTCTTGGCGTGATGACCTGCCCGCCGCCGACCACGGCGATGTTTTCCTTCACAGGGCGCCGCGCAGCGACCGCATCGGGTTCCCTGATGAGCAGTTCGGTTGGCTCGCAGTCCAGGACATGGCAGATGACGTCGAGGTCATCGAGCCGGACCGAGGTGGGGGTCCCGGTCCAAAGTGCGGACATTTTCCCGGCGCTGATGTCGAGGCCTGCCTCGGACAGGCGCCGGCGCAGTTCGGTGGATTTCCAGATGCCGCGTTCTGCGGCCTTCATGCGTAAATTCCAACGCATTGGTTCACCTCGTTCCTGTTCCCCATCGCAATGCGACGCGATCGTTCGCCACGGCCCATGCGGCTTCCACATGGTTGTCGTGGACGTGGATATAACGGTGGTTGTTGAAAGCCATTCATGTCCGAGCAGATCCTGGATTGCCTTCAGATCCATTCCGCGTTCATACATGGAGGATGCGCAAAAGTGGCGCATCCCGTGAGGAGTCAGCCGGCCCGACCATTCAGGTAGCCACAGCGCGACTGCTTTAGCGAAACCTTAGGGCGTCATCCCCGGCCCTGCGGCTGCATCCGAGCGCCACGTCGCGTCGTTCGCTAGGAAACAGCGGCGCTTCAGGGTTTTCCCAGTCGTCCCCGAACTGATGGCGGACATCAGCGAGCCACCAGTTCAGCAAGGCATCGACACCGTTGATCGCCGGGACCATCCTCGTCTTGGGTCCGCGGCCCATACTGCCCTTACCGAAGCGGACATGCAGCTTGCCCCGCTCACCCAGATCCGGTCGCCAATCACGGATGTCGAGCATGACGGTTTCGCTGATTCGCAGCCCAACCCGGCGCCACAGCGAGGCAGCGAGGTAGTCCCGTGCTGCGGGGAGGTATTTACGGGCGCCCGGCAACGCCTCACGCCATCCTGAAAACATCGCCTCCACCTCGGCCGCGGCCGGTGGCACACGAATCTTGCCGCCGTAATCGGCCTTAGCTGGTCGATTAAATTCATCCACCGGCTGCGTGACCACGTGCCCCGTGAGCTGGTGAATCTCGCCCTGATAGCGGCTGGTCAGGAAGTCGAAAAAGCGTGCAAGAGTTCCGGCCTTCGAATGGATCGTGGCTTTGGCCAGTCCACGCATCTTTCGTTCCCTGTGGAGGAAACGGTCGACGTCTTCGGGCTGCGCGGCCCACAGGTAGTTACCGAGGAACCGCAGGAAGCCAAAGATTACCGACCGTTCCTGGGAAATATGGTCGTCCGTGACGCCGGCCGCGGCCGCCGCGAGAGCGAATTGGTCAACGAGCTCCTGCTCGAAATCGTCCAATTCCTGCGGCGACAAGGCACGCCGGGCCATGGCCGGGCGGACGACCGCCAGCTTAACCACGCGCACCTCACTTCAACCCGTATGAAAGAACCTCGGCAATACAATAGTTCTTTCGGGAATCCTGAAAAAAACTCATTACGGGGGTGGATGGGCGAGTCTCCTTGCGTTTGCTGGCCTCATGTCCCAGTTGAGAAGAAGAAGCATTAGGCAACCCACGACAGTTGCGACAAGTGGGTCTGCGGTAGGGAACTTCACCATCGCGTCCACGCCCAGGACGTTCGACCGGCAGTCCAACGAGTGGAAGGACGGGGAGACGCTTTTCCTCCGTGCCAGCGTGTGGCGGGAAGCGGCCGAGAACGCGGCCGAGTCCCTGACCAAGGGCATGCGTGTGATTGTGACGGGCCGGCTGAAGTCCCGGTCCTACGAAACCAAGGAAGGCGAGAAGCGCACCGTAATCGAACTCGAAGTCGACGAAATCGGCCCCTCACTGCGGTATGCGAATGCCAAGGTCAACCGCTCCCAGCGCAGCAACCAGGGCGGACAAGCCGACGGTGGCTTTGGCGGCCAGGGGAACGTCAACCAGGGCTCGCAGTCAGCCCCGCAGGATGACCCGTGGGGCATTCCGGCGACCAGCAACGCTGCCGGCGGCTGGGGCAAGGGACCCGACTCCGAACCCCCTTTCTAAGCACTACAACTGTAGGGGTCAGCGGATACGCTGGCTCCTACAGGCTTTCCCATTTACCGGATCACGAGCACAAGGGACACGATGACGCACGCAGGAGCCCTCCGGCACGACAACGGCAGCCACCAACACTCCGATATCCGCTTCGACGAGGACATCTCCGTGACCCTCCGCCGGCGGTTTTTGGGAAGCCTGCATCTGTGGCCGACGGCCCAGCATGCCGCGTAGGACGGGCACCTGTTTGATGGCCAGAGAGAAGAAGATACCCGCGTTCACTCCGTACTACACGGAGGACCAGGCGGGGCAGGTCCGGGCTGCGTTCAAGGCTGCCGGTTTGGCCGAAGGGGATGCGAGCGTTTCGGACTTAATCGTGCGGGCGACGATGCGTGAGGTAAAGCGCCTGCAGCGCAAGTACAACGGCGGCAAAGCATGGCCTCCCGTGAAGGCCGGCGAACTTCGCCGCGGACAGAGAACGATGGACGAACTGCAGCACCGAAACGAGGAAAGATAAACCGTGGCTAAGCGGACCGAGGAAGTACGCAAGAACAGCGCGCCGGTGGCTGTCCCGTTTTCCAGGATGCTGACGTTGGACCAGGTCGAGGAAGTCCTGAACCTTGGCAAACCGCTGGTATACGCGCTGGTTCGGAGTGGCGAGTTGCGGGCGGCGCAGTTCGGCGGGAGGGGTGTCTGGAGAGTCCGGGAAGACGATCTGGCCGCGTACATCGACGCGGCCTACGCGAAGACGGCGGAGCGTATCGCCGCGGGGCAGGTCGATGAAGGCGATGCACCCGCTGAGGACTGACAACGAAGCCCGAAACGCTGCGAAGGCCGGCACCATCAAAGGTGCCGGCCTTCGCAGCGTTTTCGAGGCACGTCGTTTCAACTAGGAATGGATCAAAAGGTCTACTCATCACCGATGGATGAGGCCGTTTCCTGGTCAGTTCCCTGTTCCGGACCGGCGGACCGCTTTGATGTCCGACGGCGCTTCACCGCCGATGGTTCCAGACCGAGCTTCTTCAATTCGTCTGCACTCCATCCGTCCCGGGTGGCCTGCACATAGGCGCGCTTGTCATCGCGCTCGGCGGCAACAAGCTGGTCCCGCAGATCGTTGATTCTTTGGCGGCTCTTTACCAGGGCGGTGACGGATTCAATGCGGGAGTCCAGCAGCGCGCGGGCTTGGTTTCGTGTCTGTTCAATGTCGAGGGTAGCCATGGATCCAGCCTAACGATCACCCCGACGCCGGCTCCGCCGGACGCGCCCATCCTGGCATGACATGTCCGAGGTAGCCGGAGGATCTTGCGCCAAGAGGTGGGCGTTCCGGGGATCGTTGAACCAGTCCCGCAGATATTCGTCAGAGTAGCTGATGGTGCGTGCTGTGAACTGGAAGTATTCGGGACCGATGCCGCGCCGCCGCCATTGCCGCAGCTGCGCCGGGGAGACTCCGTATTGCCTGGCCACTTTGGTGGGTGAGATGAGAGCCAAAACTGTACCTTTCGCTTGCCCTATGCCGCGTTCCTTTCGGCGCGCCCGAAAGCACTTGGCCGGTGAAGGAATTGGCCAGTCGGAGCGGCCGGACCGTGGAATACCGGAGCGCAGCGAGGATATGCCGCGAAAGCCGGCTGCGGAGACTTGCCAAGGAAGGACCGGGCAGTAGCCTCAACCAGCCGAAACGGAACGACGCAGTCGTTTTGAACAAGTCAGACGCGCAGCGTCCTGCAGGGCAGTGCCCAGGAACCACCCCAACCGCCAAATGCAGGTGCAGGTGATTTTGCGGAGCAAGCTAGGCGGTTATGTGCCATAACCCGCGTGTTGATCCACAGCCTGCGGCCCTGGATGCGGCACACTCGTCAGTGTGGCCCGGAGATTCCGGGGCGCTGCGCTGGGCATTGGGGGAGGGGACCGGGATGACTGAAGAGCCGAAGTCGCCACGCCGGATCTCCCGCCGCCGCCGCGCCAACATTGACGGCGACACCCAGTACGTGCGGGTGTCGATGTCGGAGTTCGAACGCGCTCAGTTGAAGGTGCTGGAGGAACGGACCGGGCGCAGCCCGTCGGAGATCCTTGTCAGCGCTGCCCTGTACGCGGAGAACTCGGAGTCGCTGGCCGAGCGGCGGGCGATGGCCGTGGAATTCATCGCGGCCCGCCGCTACCTCGCTGCCCTGTCAAACAACGTCAACCAGCTCGCCCGGCACGCGAACGCCACGGACGAATTCCCGGAAGCAGCCCCCACTGTTTTGACCCGGGTACGGGGGGTTGCTGACCGCATCAATACGATGCTGGATTCGATGGTGCGCTGATGATTCCCAACATCACCAAGGGCACCCGCATGCACGGGCTTATCGCATACCTTGCCGGTCCCGGGCGGACGAACGAGCACACCGATCCGCACCTTGTCGCTGGCTCACCGTCGATCATGGCCTGGCACAACGACGATGAACTGAACGCCGATGCCGCCCAGGCCATTGCCAAGGAACTGGACCGGGCCAGGAGCGTCCTGGGCGTCGAGATTCCCGGCGGGCATGTCTGGCACTGCTCCCTTTCGCTGCGAGCCGAGGAAGGCGACCTTACCGACCAAAAGTGGGCTGAGATTGCGCAGGACTTCATGGACGAGATGGGGTTCACCGAAGCCAGCGGACGGGCGCCGGCCCAGTGGGTGGCGATCCGTCACGGTCACAGCAAAGCCGGGAATGACCACATCCACATCGCCGCGTCCATGGTCCGCGAGGACGGCACGAAGTGGAGCAGCTGGCGGGACTTCCCCCGCGCACAACAAGCCGCCCGCGAGCTTGAGAAAAAGTACGGTCTGGAAGAACTTTCACCCACGCATTCCACCCGTGGCCTCTGGCCCGGTGAACGTGAAGCCTCCGAACGGCGGGGAGCGCCGGAACCGGAACGCCGGTCCCTGGAACGCAAAGTCCGTGCCTGCGCGACTTCCGCCCAGGATGAGGCCGAATTCATTCGACGCCTTCGCCGCACCGGTGCCCTTGTCAGGCCGCGGTACGCGTCCGGACGTGACGACGTCGTGGTCGGCTACAGCGTGGCAGAACGTCCCCCCAAAGGTGGCCGGCCTGTTTGGTTCGGAGGCGGTCACCTCGCCAAAGACCTCGCCCTGCCCAAACTCCGTGGCGAGTGGCCTGACAGCCCACAAGGTGCCGCCGATGCGGTCGCAGAATGGCAGGCAGCTGCACGCGGACGCCGGCCGGTCACCATCGGCCGAGAAGCCAACGAACCGGACCCGCAAATGTGGGAGCAGTACAGCGACGAAGTTGCCCGGCTCCGCGAAACGCTGCGTTCCGTCCCGCTGGACGATCACGCGACCTGGGCGCACGTTGCACGGGAGACATCCGGTGCCTTCGCGGCCTGGTCCACGGCGACCGAGGCAACGCCCGGACCACTTGCAGCAGCAGCCGACGAGCTGTCCAAGACAGCACAACTGCGACGCTACCCAGTCCGCCCCATCCGCAGCGCAGGACCATCTGCCCGCGGAGCCTCGCTCATGCTCATGGCAGCTTCGATGGGCGGCACCGGAACCGCCGCGCAGGCAATCATGCTGCGCCAGCTGCTCAACGTCGCCAAGGCCGTCCACGACATGCACAAGGCCTCAAATGATCTGCGCAGAGCACGCCAGATCAGCCACATGGTCAAGCACCACCTGAGCCAGGTCGCAGCCGCACTACCCAGCGTCCCAGCAACCACGCCCACAGCGGATAGCGAAGCGACCGCCGCGGTACGCGCGAGTACAGCCGGCCAGGTTGCCGGTCGGTCCGCGGGCTCCGTGCTGCCGCCGAAATACGTGCAGGCACGCACCCACGCGAGCACCCGAAGCGGGAGCACCCGCCCAGACATTGAGAGATAACACCAAGGAGGGGAACCATGAGCGAATCTGACGGCATTGATGAGGCTCTTGAGGGAATGTCGCGCGTTGCGCTGACTGTCGCCGGCCGGCTCGGTGAGCAACTGGCCAGGGCACGCGAGCAAGAGCTGCGCCGCGCCCAAGCCGCCGAGGAACAACAGGCCCGCGAACTGCAGGCCCGGTTCGATGCGGAGCGGGCGGCTGCCCGTGCACAGCTCGCCCCCGTCATGGACAACCGGTGGTGGGACACAGCCACCGGCCGCGACGTCGAAAGGGCACATGAGGCGGCCACCGCATGGAAAGACCACGACCCGGCGGCGAGCGACGCGGCAGAGGTGATCCGCGACCAGGTACAGCGACGGTACGGCTTGGACGTGGACAACCTTGGCGCGAATGAAGCAACGGTGGCGGAGTCCTTGGCTAAAGCCGAGCGGGACCGCGAACAGGCAGAACAGGAACGCCGTGCCGGCCATGATGAAAACGCCCAGGCTGTGCAACTGCTGGCCGAGGCCGACCGGGAAGACAGGAAACGCGCGGAGGCCGTTGATCGGCCCTCAAAGGAGGACTTGGACGAAGCGCTGGCCTGGCTCCGGGAGACCAAACCCATCGAAGCGCACAACTGGGAACAGCGGCACAAATTTGCAGACAGCGTGGCCGAGGAGGACGACATGGAAAGGCGGCTGATCACAAACTGGACAGCCGCCCGTGCCAATCACCGCCCCGAGCAGTTGCGTGACGAAGCAGGAGCCACATACGACTCAGCCGAGCGCCGACAGGAACTGGCGGCCAGCCTCGAAGGGGTTGTTGACCGCGAGGCTGTACAAGCACGGCTCAATTCCGATCAAGACCAGGCCACACCGCCCAGCGCAGCCGTAGGCAAGGGATCAAGGCCTGCGAAGGCCCGCAAGACGCGCGGAGCCAACGGCCCGACAAAGCTCCTTCAAAAGGGCATGAGCCGGTAAGCCCTGCAGGCCGTCCAGCCCAAGGAAATCTCACGGGTTGGCCGGGGCCCGCAAACTGGCCCCGGCTGGCTGCTGCTCACATTAGGATGTCCGGGTGACCGCTGAACACGACAAGCGCCGCTTTTTGACCATCGAGCAGGTCGCCGAAGAACTGAACTCCAAAAGCAGCCTCATCCGGAACCTCATTCATACTGGAGAGCTTCGCGCTTTTCAGGTTGGAGCGAGGGGGCTCTGGCGCGTCGGCCGCCAGGATCTCGAGGACTATATCGCAGATGCATACCGGCGCACCGCCGAGCGGATCGCCGCGGGCGAACTGGCGGACGACGTGTCGGAAGGGGAATAGGGACGCTGAAGGGGCGGAAACCCTTGTGCTCCGGGGCGGTCCGGCATCGCTCCAAGCGCCCTACGCTGGCGTGCGCTCATCCGCGGATACACCCTCCCAGCCTTTCTGGCACCCCGCCGGCTGATCCCGAAAGCCCTGCCGATCTTTCCCCAAGAGACGCCCCCGCCCTCGCGGTGGCCACGGCTTCATCGAGCAGGCCTCCAGCTCCTTGAGGCCCCCGTCCAAGGTGCGGATGCGGTGCAGCGACACGTCCGGGGCGACATGGCGGTGCCAAACACCGGAGCAGAGCGGCCGTAAATGCTGCCACTGCATCCTGAGTCACAGTCACCCCCCAAACGTTCTGCCCTTCGAAGCAGCCAGGACAAATCATCCCCGGCACAGTCAGACCCGAATGGGACTCCTTGCACTCAAGAAGTAGTAGTAGGAAGCGTGTACTCCTACTCCTACTCCTACTCCTACTCTTTTCGTGGACGCGATCGTCCCCAAGGCAAGGCTCTTGGGCGGCGCCCCACGAGGGATCCCGCTACCCAGCCCCTCGCCTGAGGCCTACCCCACCCAACATGGACGGGGGCCGCGGGCTCGGGACAGCGCGGTATTGCCTATGAGTAGTAGTAGGAGTAGTTTTGTTACTACTCCTACTACTTTTAAGGGTTTTCGAATGAGCTCGAGTGCTAGAGACCGGGTTTTTGCTGCTGCTGAGCAGATCAGCGCCGAGCGGCGCCCCACCGTGTCCACTGTTCGATCTGCTGCGGGCGTTAGTAACGCCGACGCCACCCGCTATCTGAAGGAATGGGCCGAGGAGAAGCAGTCCGCAGGAGGTCAGGTCGCGGCGACCCCGCCGGCCATCCTCGAGCAGGCGGCGCGTCTGGCCGGGGCTGTCTGGGCGGAAGCGTCCACCCTTGCGAACGAGCGCCACGCCGCCACCGGCGAGCTCTGGGCCCGGGAGAAAAAGGAGCTAAATGAAGAAGTCGCCGAGCTTGTTGCCGACCTCGACAAAGTGACGGCCGACAAGGAGTCCGCTGTCTCCGAGCTGGTGGCCAAAATAGAGGAGCTGGAACGCCAGCTAACGACCAATGCCGAGCAGTTAGAACAGGCCCGCTCAGCCGGCCAGGAAGCAACGGCCGAAGCTGCGGCAGCAGCAACCCGGGCGGCCGCCGCGCAAGCCCGCGCGGACGCGCTCCAGGAAGCCCATGACGCGCTGCTGCAGCGCATTACCCCCGAGCAGCCTCAGAGTGGCGAAGAACCTGATGCCTGATCTAGCCGGCGCTCGGAAGATGTCCTTGATTTCACGGGCGAGCTCCGAGGACCGGTAGACCGTACAGTTCGGCTACACGGTGGAATTCAGGGTCCGGTCCGACATTTTCGGAGGTCAGCTGCAGGAGGCCGTTGCGGCTGGGGGAGAGGCCTTCGTCAGCCCGACGGTCCCAGTAGGCCCAGCACCTTCCAGTCAGTGTTTTTGATGGGTAGCTGATACCCAGTGGTTCTGAGCCATCGTCTAACACCGTTCCGCGGATGACATGCGCGAGCAGGGTTGTCAGATCACGGTCGTCACCGGTGAGGGAGCCGGCCGTGAGGAGCTGCAGGCGTTCGGTCAGCCCCGCCGTGGTTGGTGTGAGGGCTTCAAGG
Source organism: Pseudarthrobacter sp. As-47 (assembly GCF_058215595.1). Lineage (NCBI taxonomy): Bacteria > Bacillati > Actinomycetota > Actinomycetes > Micrococcales > Micrococcaceae > Pseudarthrobacter > Pseudarthrobacter sp. As-47. The sequence continues at coordinate 95,617 of NZ_JBYZMU010000002.1, read as the reverse complement.
GCGCGGAGGGTGGCCGCGTCGTCTATCTGAACCCACCACCCCTGACCAGGGAGGCGAATTTCGTAAATCGAACGGTCCATTTGCCAGTCAACGGATATGGCCCATGGGACGTCAATCCCGTTCTCCTCGGCCTGGGCCCGGACACTGGTGATGTAGTCCTCGACCGTCCATCCGATGGATTCCGCGGCCTTGGCTACGGACGCGCGCTGCTGCCGGAAGCCGAGCAACACCTCGGCGTAGGCGCACTGGCGGGAGTCGGCGAGGTAGACCGTTGAGCCTATGCTGTCGTACCGTCCCCGGGAATCGCTGGTCGCGGCCGTTCCGATGGGCATCGGGCCAACGATGGAATTTTTCCTGACCGACACCGCACCGTAGCGGTCCTTCGCCACCCTGAACGAAATCTGGCCGGCGGCCTGGACAAGGGTGAGCCCCGTCGAGGCGCACCGGCGCCCCTTGGCGGTCGTGATCATGCGGCGTAGGTGTCATTCACGAATGCTTCGGCGGCTCCCAAAACCTCACGGGAACGCAGCTGCTGAATGTAAAGGACAGGAAGTTCCTCGTCCAGGCGCGGATTGGCACCCATCAGCCAGGCCAACGCGACATGCTTTCCTTCAGCGAGCTCAAGGGTCTTCCAGACGCGATGACCCAGGCGCAGGCGGGACTCGACTTCCGGGCGGGGCTCCGGGCCGTCAGGCTTCGCCCAACGGAACGGAGACGTGCGGTCCTTCACGCCGGCCATGGTCTGGACGACCGTCGTACCCAGATTCTCATTGAGTTCGCGCACAAGGTCGTGAATGTTCATCCGGGTGGTCCCCAAATGAATGTCATGCCGGGTCGTTGCTTCCATGTCTCAATCGTCGCAGGCTTGCAAAAGTAAAACAACTGAAATGCAACATAAAACGCGCGAAATGTCGGCTCGTCGAGTGGAGGGGTGACGTTCAGGGGAAGTTTCGCACCGCTGGCGCGTGTTCCGGATGGCGCAGCACGCGGGGTGGATGTAACCTAAAGATGAGAGATTACTTGAATATTAAAGCAAACAACTTTACATAATATCCATTATCGGCTCTTTCGAAATGGGCGGGGGAGTGCCTGCAGAAGGTGCTGTTTCCTGCTGTCATTGTAGGGTTTTCTCCCCCACAATCCCCTGATCAACCTCGGGCTGATACATTTCAGCCTGCGCGAGCTGCAGCTTCTGGCGTATCTGATCCGGCTTGATGGCCGGGTCGCAAGCGCGGAACAAATCAGTGAGGCAGTGTGGGGCAAACCGCCGGCCACCAATACCATCGCGGTACACATCACACGACTCCGCGTAAAACTGGGTGACAACCGCAAACAAGGCGACATGATCCGGACCGTCAACGGCGCCGGATACCGCCTCGGCCCTGCCCTAAGCAGCTAAACCGGTACCTCCTCAACCCAACGCCCCCACCGGGACCACTGGGGGCGGATCGGGCGATGGGCCTAGAGGCTCGTGATGGTCGCCGCTGCCCGTTCCAGCGCCCCGGGAACCAGGGAGTAGTAGGCCCACGTACCGCGCTTTTCGCGGTGCAGCAGGCCGGCGTCAACCAAGATCTTGAGGTGGTGTGACACCGTGGGCTGGCCCAGGTCCAGCGGCTCGGTGAGGTCACACACGCACGACTCCCCCGTATCGCACGCCTTGACGATGGATAGCAGGCGAAGCCGGTTCGGATCCGCCAGAGCCTTCAGCAGCGTCGCACGCTTCTTTGCCTCGACGCCGCCCAGGGCAGCTTCCTTTGCAGGGGTGTAGCACTCCTTGATCACGGGCTGTTCGTGAAGATGCGCGACGGTCATGCATCCATTATGCACATAATTGACAGTGATCGATATGTCTGGTCATACTTCTAACCGACGTACATCAATCATTCAGGAGCACCGTGACCACGCTGACCACGAACTGTGCCCGCGGCTGCCGTCGTTGGTAATCTCTCCTCCCCTGACCGTTTCCTGGTATGGGTCATTGCCGCCACGGCGCTGGGCCTGCTTCTGGGCAGCATGATCCCCGAATTGAACACCGCCCTTGAGGCCATGAAGATTGGTGAGGTCGCACTACACATCGCCGTCGGTCTGCTGGTGAAAATGTACCCGGGGCGAGGGTCCGCTACGACCAGAACGCATCCCACCTCGATACCGTCACCGTCGAACTGGATATCCAGGTTGACTGCAGCTGCCCCAAAACTAAACTCCTTACGTCAAGATCGAGGCCCGCTGATGGATCCGAGAACGAAGAAACGAGCGGTTTATTATCGCTCGTTGGGCCTGGAAAGGGCCGAGGCTGGGAGAACAGCGGAGTGGAGAAGATGCTGAACAGGTCAGGCGCATCAATGGACGCCCGGCAGATGGCTGGATTTCAGGCCCGTGTAGCAAAGTACGCCGCGCTGGCGGACCCTGCGCGGCTGCACATCGTTGACCTTCTGACCTTGGGCGATCTGTCACAACACGCCACCAGTCGGAGGCGGATAGGCGGCGCAGCTACGTGGTACTTACCCCCGGAGCCCTCGAGCTACAAAGGAGCATGCAGGAAGTCCGTGTACGCCGGGTCCTGTTCGTGTGCACGTCCAACAACGCCCGATCTCAATTCGCCGCGGCACTTTGGCAGCAAGTCAGTGAGATCCCCTCGGCCTCTGCAGGCCCGCACCCCGCTAAGAAGATCACCAGAAGAGTCATCAAAGTCGCCAGCCGCCACGGGGTGGACCTCACAGGGCTCACCCCGCGCCAGCTCGACGACGCAGTGGGTGGAGATGACTTCATCGTCACCGTGTGCGACAAGGCCCACGAGGAGCTGCCCGAGCTTAGCGGCATCCACTGGTCCGTGCCCGATCCGCTACGGCTTAACAGTGAGAGGGCGCTTCAGGACGCATTTGCCGACATTTCATACCGCGTCCATGACTTGGCCCCGCGTCTGCGTGCAACCTAGAGACCCTTCTATGGTGGTGAGTCATGGCCTATGCAAGCGAATACACCCTGGTGGTCAGCGCACTTCAATGGTGGATGCCTTCGACAGCAAGAAGCGCGTCAGCCCGCTCGCACCAGCGACTGCCGGCAGGATTCGGAAGCTTGGTCGCTAGCAATTCAAAGAGGTCGGGACCTCTCTCTTCCGCACCACGCGGGAGCGGCATCACTCACGCTCCTGCCCGCGCTTCAGAAGGCCCTAACCACGCTCGTCTGCCAAGGGCCCGTTTGAGCGCCGACCAGATCGACGCGATTGTCTTCTCTCTCGGATGACCCGAGGTTGGCAGTGGACCAGGAGTCATCGAACTGCTCGACGGCACCGGACACCAGCCAACTATGGTCGACGACCAGACTCGCGAGTCGCAAGCGTTGGCGTGGGGGTCAAGCGGCACTAACGTGGGACATTGCGGAGCCCTGCTGGTCGCTTCAGCGGTTGTCTAAGCAATTCCACTGTGCAGCCGGAGGTCCTCATCCGTGAGTTAAGGACTCTAGTGAGTCATCATATTCACCGAACCAACGTCCCCTGGGCAATACACGTTTCCAGCACGACAACCTTTGATTGACGATGGCACGGTCATCGGTGGGGTCGACACCCACAAGCACACCCACTACGCCGCCGGGTTTGACGACCACGGTCGCATGCTCATCCACCAGCAGTTCGCCACCACCTCTGCCGGGTACGAGGCACTACGGTCATGGATGCACGGTTATGGCAACCTCGCCTCGATTGGAGTGGAGAGCACGGGAACGTTCGGCGCCGTCCTCGTTCGTGAACTAACCCGTCAACGTGAACGCGTAATCGAGGTCAACCGACGGTTTGTCCGCTGCAGGCTCAATCAGCAGCATCGGCCTTGGGGGTTGGAGTCCTGACGGTCGGTCCGGTCCCGCCAGAACCCGCGCTCGCTCAGGACAGGCGTGCTGTGGCCTGCGGCCCGGTGGTGCTCCATGTACTTGGCGTAGGCATCGGCCCCCAGCACGCCGCCGAAGTAACGCGCGAACTCCCGGAACCCTTGGGCAACCGCGGCGAGTCCGGAACTCATCAGTGGTGGCCTGCCCTCTCGAACCTCAACTCGGCGGGGACCTTGTCCCACTCAGCCATCAGCTCCCGTTCCGCCGGCGTCGGAATGAGCCCAGCGGGGGCGAAGACGCGCGACGGCCGGGCGGGGTCCTCGTTGCCCTTGCCGGCTGTCCCGTCCGCACGGGTGCGGAACGCCTTGATGGTGGCAAGCACGGCCGTCGCGATCACAATGATGCTGAGCACCACGAAGATCACCGACAGCCAGCCCTGGATGGCGGTGTTACGCACCACGGCTTCCATGGCGGCCACGGACTTAGCTGTGCCGAACTCCGTCTTCCCGTCGGCCAGGGCCTTGCTGAAGGCGGCGTTGTTGGCGAAGTACCCCACAGCCGGGGTGGGCGAGAAGATCTTCTGGTAGCTCGCCGTGATGGTGACCACCGCTGCGAACGCCAAAGGCAGTGCCACGATCCACAGGTACTTGAAGGTTCCGCGCTTGGCGACAATAGCCAGGCATACGGACAAGGCGATGGCGGCCAGCAACTGGTTGGCGATGCCGAACAGCGGGAACAGCGTGTTGATGCCGCCCAGCGGATCGGTGACGCCCATCAGCAGCACGGCACCCCAGGCACCTACCATGATGGCGGTGCACAACCAGGCGCCGGGACGCCAGGAGTGCTCCTTGAACTTGGGGACGAAGTTGCCGATCGAGTCCTGCAGCATGAACCGGGCCACGCGAGTGCCGGCGTCAACTGCCGTGAGGATGAACAGGGCCTCGAACATGATGGCGAAGTGGTACCAGAAGGCCATCATGGCGGTGCCGCCAATGAACTGCTGCATGATGTGCGCCAGGCCGACGGCCAGGGTGGGAGCGCCACCGGTGCGCGAGACGATACTTTCCTCACCGACGTTGGCGGCCGTTTGGGACAGGAATTCGGGAGTGAGATTGACACCGGTCAGGCCCAGGCTGTTGACCCACGTGGCGGCTGTTTCGACCGTTCCGCCTGTCAGTGCCGCCGGGGAGTTCATGGCGAAGTAGAGGCCGCGGTCAATGGAGATCGCGGCGACCAGGGCCATGATGGCTACGAACGATTCCATCAGCATGCCGCCGTAGCCGATGAAACGGGTCTGCCGTTCCTTTTCCACAAGCTTCGGGGTGGTGCCCGAGGAAATCAGGGCGTGGAAGCCGGAAAGGGCGCCGCAGGCGATGGTGACGAACAGGAACGGGAACAGTGAACCGGGGAACACCGGGCCGTTGTCCCTGCTGGCGAACTCGCTGAAGGCCGGGACGGTGATCTCTGGGCGGACCACGATGATGGCCAGCGCGAGCATCACGATCACGCCGATCTTCATAAAGGTGGACAGGTAGTCGCGGGGTGCCAGGAGCAGCCACACCGGGAGGATGGCAGCGATGAAGCCGTAGATGATGAGACCCCAGGCGATGGTGACCTTGTCCAGGGTGAAGAGCTCGGCGCCCCACGGGGTTTCGGCCACGATGCCGCCGCCGATGATGGCCGCCATCAGCAGTACGAAGCCGATGAGAGAAACTTCCATGATTTTGCCGGGCCGCAGGTAGCGGAGGTAGACGCCCATAAACAGGGCGATCGGGATGGTCAGGCCGACGGAGAAGACGCCCCAAGGGCTTTCGCCCAGTGCGTTGACGACGACCAGGGCAAGGATGGCCACAATGATGACCATGATGAGCAGGGTGGCGATCAGCGCGGCGGTGCCGCCGATGACGCCGAGTTCCTCACGGGCCATCTGTCCCAGGGAGCGCCCGCCGCGCCGCATCGAGAAGAACATCACCAGGTAGTCCTGCACTGCACCGGCCAGGACCACGCCGATGATGATCCAGATGGTGCCGGGCAGGTATCCCATCTGGGCTGCGATGACTGGGCCCACCAGCGGCCCGGCACCGGCGATGGCGGCGAAGTGGTGGCCGAACAGGACGTTGCGGTCCGTGCGGACGTAGTCCTTGCCGTCCGCCTTGTACTCTGCGGGCGTGGCCCGGCGGTCATCGGGCCGGGTGATGTAGCGTTCGATGACCTTTGAGTAGAAGCGGTAGCCGATGAGGTAGGTGCAGACCGAGGCGAACACGAACCAGATGGCGTTGACCGTCTCGCCGCGGATGATCGCGAGCATGAACCAGGCGACGCCGCCCAGCAGGGCAATTGCGGCCCAGAGCGCGATCTTCCCGGGCGTCCATTTTTTGTCTTCCGCCTCGCGGACCTTTTCATCCAGCGCCGAAGGAGGGAGGACGGTATCGGTGGCCACCGATCCTTCTCCCCGGGCTGCGTTCCGTCGACTTTCAGGCGTTTCGGCCATGTCTCCTCCTTGAGATTCTTTCCGCTTCTGCTGACAGGCGCCCTACCAACGACGTGTGAGGAGTTGGATGGTCACTTACTGTCTTACATCCATTGGTGAAGGCCGAGGAAAAGGGTGTTCTATTCATCGACTGTTGTCAATAGAATCCTGATATCGATCACTGAGATCAGCTCCGGTGGCAGAATGAAACCTTCCCCGGATCAGGGCGAGCGAGTTGGGGTGAGTTGCGGAGAAGCCGTCTCGGGTCACCATCCATCGAGTTGTATGTAGGAGCTTCGGTGGCACGAGTCAGAATTGGCTTGATCGACACCTTGGCGATATAGTGAGAGGTTACTATCTCGCCGCGCCCAAGGAGAGGTTGATCGCGGTCGCGCGGCACGGGCACCGTCTTTCGTGATCCTCGACGATCGCGACGAACCCGGCGGAGCGTGGATCAATGGTTGGGACAGCCTTCGGTTGTTCTCACCAGCCGCATCGAGTTCTCTGCCCGGCCAGCAGATGCCCCCGTGGGGCGGCCCAGGCACCCCTTCGGCGGAACGCGTCGTGTCCTATCTGGCCGGCTATGAACAGCGATACGGCCTCCCCGTGTCTCGTCCGGAGAGGTGCGCTCGGTGATCAAGAAAAAAGAGGGGTGGTGGCGCACTGCCCTGCGCCTAGATTGACATTCATCGATATGGATGTGAATATTGCGTATATCGATGATCATCAGTTTTGCCGCTGTACGCCGCGGTGCCAGCCAAGAGCCGGAAGTAGGGAACCCCGCATGAACACCACCCAGACCATCCAGATCGAGAACGTCGGACACCAGGACACGGTCACCGTCCATCTGGACCTGGACGTCAGCTGTGACAGCCAGGCAGGCAGCTACATCACCACCGCACCTACCAAGACCAAGAAGCAGGCATGAAATCCCATGGCCGGGCCCTGACTTTCCTGCTCGCCACCACGTGCCGGCCACTTTGGGGAGAGCTGTCACCATGAGCGAGCACTTTGATGTCGTGTGTCTCGGCGGCGGCCCTGGTGGCTACGTCGCGGCCATCCGCGCCGCCCAGCTCGGATTGTCCGTCGCTGTCGTGGAAGAAAAGTACTGGGGCGGGGTGTGCCTGAACATTGGTTGCATCCCGTCCAAGGCTTTGCTGCGCAACGCAGAACTCGCCCACATTTTCCACACCCAGGCGAAAACATTTGGTATCTCCGGGGAAGTCACCTTCGACTTCGGCGCGGCCGTCGACCGCAGCCGCGAAGTCGCCGACGGGCGCGCCAGAGGCGTCCACTTCCTGATGAAGAAGAACAAGATCACTGAATACGACGGGCGGGGCTCCTTCGTCGACGGACACACCCTTGCGGTGACCCTCAACTCCGGGGAAACGACAACCATTACTTTCGAGAACGCCATCATCGCCACTGGGTCGACTGTGCGGCTGCTGCCCGGAGTCGAACTCAGCGACAACGTCGTCACCTACGAGCGCCAGATCCTGGACCGCACCTTGCCCCGGTCGATCGTGATTGTCGGGGCCGGCGCCATCGGAATGGAATTCGCCTACGTCCTGCGGAACTACGGCGTGGAAGTAACCATCATCGAGTTTCTCGACCGGGCCCTTCCCAACGAGGACGCGGACATCTCCAAGGAAATCGCCAAACAGTACAAGAAGCTGGGCGTGAAGATCCTCACCTCGACAAAGGTCGAAACGGTGACCGACCATGGCGCTGCCGTCACCATCACCTACACCGGGAGCGACGGCGCCCCCGGAAGTATCGAAGCGGACCGGGTACTGATGTCGATCGGATTCGCGCCGATGACCACAGGCTTCGGCCTGGAAAACACGGGCGTGGAGCTCACGGACCGCGGGGCGGTCGCGATCGATGACTTCATGCGCACGAACATCCCGCACATCTACGCAATCGGCGACGTGACAGCCAAACTCCAACTCGCGCACGTCGCCGAAGCGCAGGGCGTCGTCGCGGCGGAGAGCATCGCCGGAGCGGAAACCATGACCTTCGGTGACTACCGGATGATGCCTCGCGCCACCTTCTGCCAGCCCCAGGTAGCCAGCTTCGGCCTGACCGAACAACAAGCACGCGATGAGGGCCACGACGTCACGATCGGCACCTTCCCCTTCAGCGCCAATGGCAAGGCACACGGGCTCGGCGACACCACGGGATTCGTCAAACTCGTCGCCGAAGCCGAACACGGGGAACTGCTCGGTGCTCACCTCATCGGACCCGACGTCTCCGAACTGCTGCCAGAACTGACCCTTGCCCAGAAATGGGACCTGACCGCCACGGAACTCGCCCGCAACATCCACACACACCCGACCCTTAGCGAGGCCATGCAGGAGTGCTTCCACGGGCTCACGGGACACATGATCAACTTATAAACCGCCCCGCGACCTCCGTCATTCGATCCCGGACCGCTCCTTGCCATGCGGCCGGCCTTGACGTTTGTCAGCCATGTCATGACGCCTTCAGGGTTCAGCTCATGGTGCTGCTCCCGCCGGGACTCCAATGATCAATTGCGCCATTCGGATTGTACCGAACGGCGCGACCACAGGCTGGCGTACCTCACGGACTCAAGTCCGATTGCGACTTCGGACATACGATCAGGCCGGCTCCGACTGATACCAGCGTGGCGTTGCCTTCTGGCTGCGGTTATGGGTCGCGTCGGCTGTCGGCCGGCAGCTTGCCGGTGTTTCGGCAAAGCTGCCGGTTTGCGTCGGTGACGGCGGCCCGGGCCATGACGCCGATGAGGGTGGCGGAGGCCGGTCCGCACCAGTCTCCGTAGCCGAGGAAATACAGCCCGGGAACATCGGCCGAGCGGGTGGTCAGGCGGGCGGTGGTTGCCGGTACACCGTCCTGCAGGATCAGCCCCAGCGGGTCCAGGTACTTCAGGTCAGGCCGGAATCCGGTGCACCAGATGACGGCGTCGGCCTCCTGCCGGCGCCCGTCCTCCCACCGGACACCGCCCGGGGTCAGCGACGGGAACATGGGCAGGGCCGTCAGGAGTCCGGCTTTCCGGACCGGCGGGACCGCGACGATGTCACCGAAGGAGGCCACCGCTCCGGGGGTGGGCTCGCCGCGGGCGATGGCACGGGCGTGGGCGATCCGGAACAGAGCATGTCCGTCGATCTCGTCGGGCAGGTAGCGCGGGGGGCTTACGGGTACCCCAGGTCACGGAGGCCCAGAGGTGGTGCACGAGGATTTGCCATGTCGCAGGTTCGTTGTCGCTGATCAAGTTGGGCTCCACACCGCTGAGCAGCTCCTGGGCCCTGGCACTGGTGAGGCCGGAATTCGCGGCGGTCGCATGGCCGTGGGACTGCGGCGCCGACACCCCTCCCTCGACGACCCTGTCCCCAACGTTCCCGGATGTCATCTCCGCACCACCGACAGCAGGCCTGAGCCAGAGGAGGCCAACAACACCACAGGAACCGGCTGGGCGTACTTGCAGCCGGGGCAGCGCTGCATGTCAACCGCCGAAGCTGTCGACATGAACGCGTCCCCGTGGGATGCCGGCGCGGTCCAGCGCCGCGAGGCGGCGGAGATCATCGCGGGAGCACCGGCAAGGTATACGTCAGATTCCTGCATATCGCTGAGTCCGGCGATGGCCTGGTCGATCCGGCCCGTGACGGTGCGGACCCCGACGGGGGCATCCATCGGTGTGTCGTTGTTCTCGATGGCCAGGGCGGCATGAAAGTCCGGTGAGGTCCGGGTCCAGGAGCCGATGTCCTCGAGGTCGTAGAAGTCGTCCGCTTCGCGGTTGCCCCTGATCAGTTGGATGGGCTGGCACAGGTTGAGTGCGAGCCCGGGTGTCATCAAGGGGGGTGTCCCTATGCTTTTGGTCAAGCGGCCAGGGCGGGTTTGTCCTCGTAGAAGGTTCCGTGTTTGAGCATGGAGTAGATGACGTCGCAGCGCCGGCGGGCCAGGCAGATGACGGCGGCGTTGTGCTTCTTCCCCTGTGCCCGTTTCTTTTGGTAGTAAGCCTTCGATGCGGGGTGGTGGCAGCTGGCGATCCAGGCGGATCTGAACAGGGCGTTCTTGAGTTGCTTGTTTCCTGATCGTGCGGGGAATTCACCGCGTATCGAGGTGCCGGAGCGCCGTGTGACAGGGGCGATGCCTGCGTAGGCAGCGAGGTGCCCGGCAGAGGTGAAGGTGCCGGCATCGCCGATGGTCAGGAGTATCGTCGCTGCGGTCTTGATGCCGACTCCTGGCATGGACATCAAGACCTGGGAAAGAGGGAAGTCATCAAGGAGTTTTTCGACTTCTTCGGCCACGATGGCGCGCTGGTGTTTGAGCTCCTTGATTTGCGCCGCGACGCGGGGAATGACCAGTTCAACGGCTTGGGTGCCAATGACTGTGACGGTCTGCTCGCCCAGCGCCGTGAAGATCGCGTCAACCAGGTTCACGGGGTCTTTCCGGCTGTGGCTCCTGGCCCACCGCAGCACGTTGCCTCGGCCTGCGGTCCGTAGTCCAGTCGGTCCGGAGTACTTGATGAACAGCTCCAGGACCAGGCCGCGGGTCAGCACGGTCCCCGGGAAGACGCGCTCCAAGGCGGGGAAAATCTGGAGCAGCAGGGACCGCAAACGGTTGATTGCCCTGGTGCATTCATGGGTCAGATCAGCGTCGGATCCGGAGAGCACTTTCAGCGCCGCAAGTACCTCGCTGTCCCGGTCGACGCCCCGTAGCGTGTGCGGCATGGTACGTGCCGTCTCGGCGATGATGAACGCGTCCCGGGCGTCCGTTTTAGACTTTCCCGGGTACAGGTCAGCGGCTTTGCGCATCGCCAGGCCCGGCAGGTAGGCAACGGTGCACCCGCAGTCCCGCGCCACCGCTATTGGCAGCGCGCCGATGGTGTTTGGGCTGGTCGACGATGACCAGCACCCTGCCGTGCTGCTGCAGCCCAGTGAACAGCTCGCGCAGTAGCGTCTCGTCCTGCGGCAACGGCTTGTCGAAAAACCGTTCGCCGACCGCATTCAACGCCGCGGCGTGATGCTCAGACTTACCGACATCAAGCCCGCAGTAAACCTCGTACCCTTCGTCCATTCGGCGCTCCTTTGCACCAACTCATGGCCGCAGTCATGACACCCGATGCTGGCACCCACGTTACAAAGAGACCTCGCCCCTCGGAAGGAGCCGGCCGTGTCCCTATCAGCAGTCAACGCGTGTCTCCGAACCTGGCGACAACACCCCCCGGATCATCAGTGACAGGGCAAGAAAGTCATACCAGGTCCAGCGACCAAATCCCCGGCCCTCGGGGACGGAATAAATGTAACGGGCGAGCCGGGTCCGGGTGCCGGCATCTTCAATGCTCCTCACCGTCAGGCGGATGCGGCGCTCCGGATGGGGAAGCACGTCGTGCCATTCCAGTTGTTCGCGGCGGGCCAGCAGATCATCTTCGATGACGTGATGGACCTCGGGGCGGTGCTCAAGATCCAGCACCGAGGCCAGCGGGGGAACGTGATCGCGTTCACCGGGCAGGTGTTCGCGCAGGTCGTGCAGCCCACCATGCAGTTCAACGGGTCTGCGACAACAGCTTTCTGCTCGTCGTTGTCGTAACGGTAGACCAGGCTGCGGCACCCGGTGACACAGGTGCGGCATCCGATACACGCATTGAGATTGACGGTGGGGTTCCGCGCGATCTTTTTGCGCGGAACCCCGTGCCAGGGCTTTGTGAACTTTGGATCCGGCATCGCAGGCGACCGTTCTCGGGCTTCGAACCAGAAGGGGATTTACGACGGCTCCGGGGCCGCCGGCATCCGGCAGGGCCATAAGGCCCGAGGGAGACTATGCCGGCGTCATGGCGGCGCGGGCGATGGCCTGAGATTCCGCTGCCAGGCACCCGGAGCGGACCGTCAGTTCCCGGGGGCTACCGCGACGATGGTGCCGTGGACGTCGCAGACGGCGGCGAGAGTGTTGTACACGGTGCCGTACTGGCTGAGGTTGCGGTGCAGGAGCTCGAGGCGGCGCGGGCTTTCGCTGGTGACGATGCGGATTTCGTACTCGATCCCGACGAATTTCGGCGGACTGTCCTGGCGGCGGGCCTGGACGTCGATCTCGGCGCTCTGGTAACTGAAGGGCATCATCGCGCCGGAGCGTTCCAGATTCTTCAGCAAGCAGGCAGTGAAGGCCGCGGCGAGCAGTTCAGCCGGGCCGGGCAGCCCGGACGGCTGGTCAGCGCCCCAGCTGGCATCGATCGGGATCCTCTGGTTGCCGGCCTGGATGGACGCTTTCCGGCCTGCCGCACCGTGCCCGTGGACCCGGTATGTCGTGGGTGGCGTTCGCATCAGGGTTCCTTCGGGGTCGTTGGGGAAGATGGCCGGGGCGGCGGTCCATGCAAGTATCTTGAAGCCCAGGCTTCGGGTAGATCCACGGGAACTTTGGGTTTCGGCGCATCGAATCCCGTCTCGTAGGGACTGTGAAACCTGGCCGGCGGGAGAACATCACGGTTGACGACGTCGGTGCGCCGGGCCTCCGCGAGGGGTGCCGGAAGCCGGGCATCGGGGAGTTCCCGGACGGTGTAATGCTCGGCGGGGCGGCTGGGCAGCAGCACGGTGCGCACCCAATTCCATTGGACGGCCTCGTTGACTGCTACGAGTTCGGCTTTGTCGGCCGGGCTGAGTGTTCCGCTGTCGGTGAGTGAGTCATCGAGGAGGGCGGCGTCCCAGCGAACGATCAGCGGCGGGAAGAATCCGGGTTCTTCCCGCACTTCCCAGGTGGTTCCTGTGGAGATTTCCCTGACCACGAACTGCACCCCGAAGGAGTTATCCAGCAGATGCGTGCCGTGCCGGGCCCGGCCTCCGGTCAGGTAGGCGGCGATGTCGCCCAGGCAGGGGCTGTTTTTGGAGACAACAACGAGGTTGGTGCGGTCAAAGACCCCGTCCGGGAATGCTGTCGAGGCCAATGCGGCAAAGGCATAGGCTCCGCGGAGCAGTCCGTCGCAGGCATGGCCGTGGAAGAGGATCAGGTCCGCGACGCTGACTGTTTTGGTCCGTGTTTCGATCCGGCCCTGCGCGGACCTGGTGTCCAGGACCTGGAACCGGGGCAGGTCCGCCGCTTCCGCCAGCCAGGACGGGACGTCCCACCGCGGATCCGCGGGCTGTTCGCCGGCCGGGTTCTGGTCCCCGCCGTTGTTCGTTTCGGTCATGTCAGAAGCTGATCACTGCCGCGCCTTCGAGCGCGTAGCGGACGAAGGCATCACGGGCGAACTCCAGGCTCAGTCCCCGCGTGGTGAGCGCTTCGGCCGTGCCGGCGGCGTTCGCCGCGTTCAGGCACGCGTGGACGGTGACGCCGGCGGTAACCAGGGCATCAATCTGCTCGCGGTAGCCTGCACGGACCGGGTCGCTGCTGTTTTCGGTGAGGGCGGCCTGCGCCGGACCGAAGCAGAACACCTCCAGTTCCACGCCCTGGCCGCCGGCGACCTGCCGGACCCTCTCAGCGACGTGGGAACCTGCGTCCAGTGAAGCGTTGTCGTCGTGGAACAGGAAAATTACGGTCTTTGCCATACGGTCATCATCCTCCATAGCTCTCAGCTTGCCCGTCGTCGGTGACGGCGGTGCGTTGGGTTTCCGGGGATCCGGACAAGCCTTGAAGGCGGCAGGCTGACCCCCGGGGCAGGGGTCAGCTTGCCGCGGTTGCTGCGCTGAGCAGTTCGCGCAGCTGTATCGGGGTGGGGACCCGGCCGGAGATGAGGACTTCCTCATTGACGACCAGGGCGGGGGTGCCCATGACGCCGTATCCGGCGATCGCGGCGTAATCTTCGACTTTTTCGATGGTGGCGTCGAGGCCGAGGTCTTTGATGGCCTCTTTGGTGACGCGTTCGAGGGTCTTGCAGTTGGTGCAGCCGGGGCCGAGGACTTTGATGATCACGAGGTGATTCCTTCCGGAGGTTATGTTGCAGGCTTGTGTTGCGGGGTTATCTTGCGAGGATGAAGTTGAAGAGGTAACCGACGCCGACGATCCCGGCACCGGTGACGGTGACGAAGATTGCCAGCAGGGGGAGTTTGAGGACCCGGCGCAGGAGGATCATTTCGGGCAGTGACAGGGCGACGACGGCCATCATGAAGGCCAGCAGCGTGCCCATGGGGAGGCCCTTTTCATAGAGGGCCTGGACCATCGGCATGATGCCGGCTGCATTGGAGTACAGCGGGATGCCGATCAGGACAGCGATCAGGACGCCGAAACCGTTGCCGGGTCCGGCATAGGTGGCGAAGAAGTCAGCCGGCGCCCATCCGTGGATGAGGGCCCCGAGCCCGATGCCGACGAGCAGGTAGATCCAGATCTTGCTGATAATGGACCGAACCTCCTCGACCCCCATCTGGATACGTTCTCCGAAGGTCAGTCCGAGGGATGGATCGATGGTCTTACCGCCGAGCTTGACGTCGAAGACGAACGGCTCGATCCAGCGTTCGGCCCCGAGTCGGCCGATGATCCAGCCCGCCACCACGGCAATGACCAGCCCGGAGACGACATACAGCGCGGTGATCTGCCAGCCGAACAGGGACAGCAGGAGCCCGATGGCGATTTCGTTCACCAGCGGACTGGCGATGAGGAAGCTCATCGTGACCCCGAGGGGAACCCCCGCGGCGACGAACCCGATGAACGCGGGCACGGCACTGCAGGAACAGAACGGGGTGATCACACCCAAGCCCGCCGCGAGGATATTCCCCACGCCCTCGCGCCTGCCGCCCAGCAGGGCGCGGGTGCGCTCGACGCTCATGAAGGACCGCAGCACCGTGACCACGAAGATGATCCCGGCCAGGAGCAGCAGAATCTTCAGGGTGTCATAGATGAAGAAATGGACGGTTTCGGTGATTCGGTTCGCCGGATCAAGCCCCACGAGGTCGTAGAGGATGACGTCCCAAAGCCGCTCATTGACCCAGTACAACAGGGCCCACAGACCGGCGGCGGCGGCCAGTGCGCCGACCCGGCCCCGGGTGCTGGTCGGTACCCGCTCAGCAACAGTCATCGCCTGCTCCGTTTCCGTTGATCCGAAATATTCGACGTTCATCTAATACGTAGCATGACGACCTCTTTGATATATGTCAAATCTCTGGGAGGATTGATCCATGCCCAAGACTCTCCCGGTACTGGATGACCCCTTGCCGATCTCGTGCCCGCCACTGGGAAGCGCCCCGCGTCTCGATCCCGGCGACGCTGTTGCCTTCGCCGTGCGCCTCAAGGCCCTTGCCGATCCCGTGCGCCTTCAACTCATCGACTATCTGCTGGCGCAGCCGGATCAGGAGGCCTGCACCTGTGATCTTGCGCCGGTCGTCAGATTGTCCGAGCCAACGGTCAGCCATCATCTGAAGAAACTCGAGGCCAACGGTCTTCTGACCAAGGAACGCCGCGGGATGAGCGTGCACTACAGGGTCGTCCCAGAGGCCATCCGCGCCATCGCCAACGCCCTGGGCCCAAGCGTCGCCTGACCCTTTCATGCCGAGGCATGGCCAGCCATGGCCTCTGCTCGCCTGGAGTCAGGGCGAGCAAGAGCGCCGGGCCGCGACGCAGGGAGGCCCGTCCCGGAAAATGGGCCTTTACTTTCACCGGCAGGCTGCAGGTCTCCGGCCTCCCGTAGCGACTCATGTCAAGATGCTCGCGAAAGTGTGGTGCGTGCCTCAGCTATTTCTGATCGCGTGGCTGATGCTTCCAATGCCCGTGTTTTCGCTGCGGCGAGGGCGATCAGTTGGCTCTGGATGGTGGTGATGCCGCGGGCGAGATCGGCCGGGTTCGTGGCGTCCATCAGGTCGGCGAGTTCAGCGGCTTTGGTTTCGGTGAGGATTCCGGAGTCGTGACTCGTTGGTATGGGGTCCGTGGCTTGTCATAGATGCGGGTCTTCTTCCCGTGCTTATTCGAGTGCCAACCGACGGCTTTCGTGGTGGCGGTGAAGAGGTTCAGGCGGACCCGGACGAGGGCGTAGAGGGCGTTGAGCAGCTTCAGCTCAGCGGCGGTGTCGTAGCGGTAGTGGAAGGCGTGCCGGCGGACCACGTCGCCGTTTTTCTGCTCGACGTGGGCGTTGTCGTTGGACTTGTACGGCCGGGCCCGGGTGAAGTAGATGTCCTTCTCGTCAGCCCATTTGATCAGGGCGTAGTTGATGAATTCCCCTCCGTTGTCGGTGTCCAGGCCGACCAGGGGAAATGGCAGCCGGGCCACGATCTCGTCCATGGCTGCGAGCACCCATTTGTGCGCGCCGTTGCGGACCGCGAGGTTCTCCGTCCAGCCGGTGAACACGTCCGTGGCCGTCAGGGTTCTGGCGAATTCCCCGGCCAGAGTGGGGCCGCAGTGGACGACTATGTCAGCTTCGATAAACCCCGGGCTTGTTCGTGTTCTTCCCCGGCTTTGCGGACCGTGATCGAGTTGCGCAGCAGCGGCCCGGCCTTCGTCGCGGACAAGCCCTTGGGTCTGGCTGCGTCCCTGGTGGGCTTGAGGAGCCGGTCGATCGTGGCCCCGGAGACCAACATCAGCTGCGCGCCCACTGCTGGCGTCAGCCGCTTCGTGTCGAGTTCCCCGAAGGTCTGAAGCCTGGGCAGCCACAGGTCCATGGTCGCCGCCAAATACATACCGGAGGGCATCCCGGCGAGCCGCCACACACTGATCAGGACCTTCAGGGTGTCATAGCCGTACGTCCGTCCCCGCGGCTTCCGCACCACCGCTTTCGTCGGGCCTTTCCGCTTCCGCGCCGTGGACAGTGCTTGGCGTGCGTTCGCCCGGGACCACCCCGTAACAGCCACAAGCTCGTCCAGAATCAGCCCCTTGGCGTTCTTCGACGACTTCGCATAATCGGCGGCGTACTTCTTTGTGACTTCCCTACGCGTTGCCATCGACAGGTCCATCCCTCATCGTCACCGCCGCGCCCGGAGCGGCCCATGATTTCGCGAGCGTTTCAACCCCGTTTCGCAAGCACTATTGGTGAGTCTCGTCGCCCCCTTCCATGCATCGATGAATGTCGATACCATAAATGGGGAGTCGCATTCACGCTGGCTAAGTCCCCGCCGGGACAACGGCCTGAATGAGTGTCGCTCTGTGTTTCGGTATCGAATCGAACCGCCATGAATGTCAAGGAGAACCACATGCCTGCTATCCGAATCTACGAATCCGCTCTCTGCTGTGACACCGGTGTGTGCGGCCCCGACGTGGACCAGTCCTTGGTGGATGTGACCGCCGACGTGCGTCACCTTCAGGGCCTCGGTGCAGACATTGCGCGCCTCAATTTAGCGAGTGACCCGACCGCCTTCGCCGGGGACGATGTCGTCCGCGGCTATATGCACGCCGTCGGGTCCAAAGGGCTCCCCCTGACCGTCGTGGACGGAGTGACAGTGGCAACCGGCACGTACCCGAGCCGGGAACAGCTGGTCAGTTTCGCCGGACTTGAGGGTCCCGGTACGTCGATCCAAGAAGATCTCTCGGCGGATGGTGCAACGTGTGACATCACGTGCCGTCCGGAAAACAGTGGGGAAGTCTGCTGTGATCCCTCGTCGGACGGTTCGGAGACGTCTTCCGGGTGCTGTGGCCCGTCTTCGAAGAACACTGAAAAGTCCATCGCGGGCAGCCCGTCCGGGTGCTGCTGAGCATGAACGAACCCAAATTCCTCTCTGATGCACCCCGCTTCCTGTTCTTCACCGGCAAGGGCGGCGTTGGCAAGACCTCTGTAGCCTGCGCGACCGCCCTGGTCCTGGCAAAAGCCGGCAAGCAGGTGCTCCTGGTCAGCACCGACCCCGCCTCGAACGTCGGACAGGTCTTCGGCGTGACTATCGGAAATACAGTCACGCCCATACAGGATGTGCCGGGCCTCTCCGCACTGGAGATCGACCCGGAGCAGGCCGCCGAGGCCTACCGTGAACGGATCATCGCGCCCGTCCGCGGGCTCCTGCCGGAGACGGAACTGGCCGGCATCGCCGAGAGCCTCTCAGGTTCCTGCACCACGGAGATCGCTTCCTTCGATGAGTTCACCAACCTGCTCGCCGACGACAGCTCCTACTGGGAGTATGACCACATCGTTTTCGATACCGCCCCGACAGGCCACACGATCCGTCTGCTGCAGCTGCCGGGCTCCTGGACGGATTTTCTTGAGGCCGGCAAGGGAGACCCCTCCTGCCTGGGCCCTCTCTCGGGACTCGAGAAGCACAAGCAGGTGTACGCCAAAGCAGTCCAGGCCCTCACGGACCCGGCGAGGACCCGGCTCGTCCTGGTCGCCCGCGCGCAGACATCGTCACTGAGCGAAATTGAGCGGACGTATCTGGAACTCAACCAGATTGGGATCGGGGGAGGATACGTCGTCATCAACGGCGTCCTCCCGGAAGCCGCAGGGGACGAGGAACTGGCGCAGGCACTGCGTGCCCGTGAAACGGCGGCCATCGCGGCCATCCCCGAGGCGGTCGCCGGTCTGCCCCGCGATGTCCTGGATCTGAAACCAGGCAACATGGTCGGCATTCCCGCGCTTGAGTCCCTGTTCGCGGCCACTTCCGGCGCCGAAATCACTGATGACGCCGCCCTGGTCCCCGAGATTGAGGGCGCCCCGCTGACTGCCCTGGTGAACGAACTGGAGCTCGACGGCCACGGCCTCGTCATGTGCATGGGCAAGGGCGGGGTCGGGAAGACCACCGTCGCTGCCGCCATCGCGGTCGCCCTGGCCAAACGCGGGCATGCCGTGCACCTCACCACGACCGATCCGGCGGCACACCTCACCGAAACACTCCACGGTTCCATCCCGGGCCTGACGGTTTCGCGCATCGACCCGGAAGGGGCCATTCAGGAGTATCGAAGCCATGTGATGGAGACCAAAGGCCGGAGCCTGGACGATGAAGGACGCGCGGCCCTTGCTGAAGACCTGCTGTCCCCCTGCACCGACGAGGTGGCTGTGTTCCGGCAGTTCTCCAAGGTGGTCCAGGAATCCCGCCGACACTTCGTGGTGATAGACACCGCACCAACCGGCCACACCCTACTGCTCCTGGACGCCACCGGCTCCTACCACCGGGAGATTGCCCGCCAGGTCGGCGACACCATGGGATTCGTGACGCCCCTGATGCGGCTGCAGGACCCGGCGCAGACCAAGGTTGTTCTCGTCACGTTGGCCGAAACAACACCGGTGCTGGAAGCCGAAGAGTTGAAGGCTGACCTGGAACGGGCCGGCATCTACCCGTGGGCCTGGGTCATCAACAACTCGATCGCCGCCGCACACCCGCAGACGCCGTTCCTGCGGGCCCGCGCCGCGAGCGAAATCGAACAGATCACGAAGGTGCACACCCTGACGGACCGGTTCGCCCTCATTCCGCTGCTGCCCGCAGAGCCCACTGGTGAAGAGAAGTTGTCGGCCCTGACCGCCCTCAGCTCCCTGCCTGCCTGACACGGACAGAGCCCCCGCCGGCGCTCGTGCGGCGGGGGCTCTGTCGTGTCCAATTAGCCGTCCAGGCGCTTGGCCAGCAGTGCTTCGATGTCCCGGGCGGTGGCGTCGAGCTTGGCGATCGTGTCCCGCTGGATCACCCGCAGGTACTCGGCATCCGACTCGCCGTCCTGTACCCAGTTCTCGTCGCCCGGAGAATCCATCGCCTGGCGCGTGTTGGCAGTTGCCGTCCTGATGTTCTCCAGCATGGTGCGCAGCCGGTCCTCGGTGGTGGGAGTTTCGGTGTGCATGGTGTTCTCCTTGCTTGCGGTCCTGTTGTCAGGTCGTTGGGGTGACTCTGTCGACGAATGCGTCGCAGGAACTAAATAGCCGGTGTGCATTCAAATGCAGCGGGCACGCCCAGAATCAGCCCCCGCCGTACCTACGTCGCCCTCAGCGTCGGTCTGCCAATCGGGAGTTATCATGGCGCCCCTCGACCGGGCGGCCTCGAGGCTTGGCCGACGCGGTCTTCGTCGGCTCTTACATTGTCACCAGCTGCCGGGGGCATCACTCCTCAGCTTGACCTAAAGAATTACATCACCCAGCATTGTACCAATGAGCATTGAACCAACTTTCAGCCTGGGGACCCTGGGTAGCCAAGCATGGGGCTCTAGCCGATCCGGCCCGGCTGCACATCATTGACCTCCTGACCTTGGGGGATTATTCCCCAACGGAGCTGCAGGGCGAGCTGGGGATGCCGTCAAATTTACTGTCCCACCACCTACGTGTCCTGGAAGAAGCAGAGCCGGTAACCCGCCGCCGCACAGAAGCGGATAGGCGACGCAGCTATCTCCAGCTTGCCCCTGGTGCCTTGCTTGGCCTGGTACCGGGGGTCAACCACGCGGCGCGCCGCATACTGTCCGTCTCCAGCAGAACAGTGCCCGGTCCCAGCTGGCCGCCGCCCTCTGGAGGCAGGTCAGCGATATCCCATCGGCGTCCGCGGGACCGCAGCCCGCATCGCACCAGGTATCATCGAGGTCGCCCGCCGTCACGGGGTGGACCTTGAGGATATTCCGCCACGCAAGTTGGATCAGGTGGCGGGGGAAGGGGACCTGCTGGGGACCGTATGCGATAGAGCCCACGAAGAGTTGACCGGACTGGGCGACCTCCACTGGTCAGTGGCGGATCCACTGCCCCTAAGCACGGACGAGGCGTTCGAGAACGCCTTTTAAAGACATCTCCTCCCGAATTATCGACCTCGCGCCGCGCGTGCTCGCAGCCTAACCACCGCCACTTCAACGCCCCCAGCCCATCCTCCACGGGTTGCTGCCGGGTAGCCGTGCGCTGCCCACCGGCGGCGAACTCATCGACCAGTACCCCACCCCGCGCGCCGCCCCCTCCGAACAACTGCTGCAGCGCTTGAAGGCCCTCCCCGGACAGCCGGGGGAAGCGTACTCCTTCCGCGTGCTGAACGGTGATGTTGCCAGCGCTATTGAACGGCTGGCGGACAGCATTGGCGCGCCAATGGTCATCGTAGGCGCCGGCCTAGAGCTCTCGCATGGATCGCCAGGCATCTGGAAGGACGGGTTGCCGAGGCCCTGATCAGCGGACGGGCACTGCCGGTCCTCGTTTTCCGGACATCGGAACATGGCAGGGCCTCAGGGCACTTGGGTTCTAGCAGTCGTTGCAACACTCAGAATTTTTGGGAGTTGCAACGACCGTGTCGTCTCTAGCGAAAGAAACGTCCAGCAGGAGGAAGTACACGCCGGAGCAGAAGGATCAGTTCTTCGGAGTGCTCGACCGTGTCGGCAGCGTTACTGCTGCCGCCGCTGAGCTCGGGCTCAATCGGATGACCTGCTATCAGTGGACCCGCAAGGCCGGCGTTCCGCTTGGGAACGCCCGGAAACGACCGGCTGGCAACAGGAAATACGCGCCGGAGCAGAAGGACCGGTTCTTCGCCGTGCTGGACCGCGTCGGCAGCGTGGCGGCGGCTGCTGGGGAGCTGGGGCTGAACGTGAATACGTGTTATCAATGGGCCGCGAAGGCCGGCATC
This sequence comes from Pseudarthrobacter sp. As-47, assembly GCF_058215595.1. Classification (NCBI taxonomy): domain Bacteria; kingdom Bacillati; phylum Actinomycetota; class Actinomycetes; order Micrococcales; family Micrococcaceae; genus Pseudarthrobacter; species Pseudarthrobacter sp. As-47. The sequence goes on along the minus strand of NZ_JBYZMU010000002.1, from coordinate 73,945 downwards.
GCGAGCAAGCGCCCAGGGCATGGGCGGCGTGAGGTGTTCCTCCGGCTGCGTAAAACCGGGGTGAGCCGGCGAGAGGCAGCCAAGACGCTGGGGGTTCATACCAGGACCGCCAAGGACTGGGACTGCGGAATCCGGAAGTCCAATGGCCGACGCATTTACCCGGATGGACGGGTTGTCGACTACAAACGTGGTGTGACCACCATGACGACTCCCGCCGGTCCTGCTCTCGGCGCTGGAGAGACCCGTCGACCCGCGGTACCTGTCCGTGCAGGAGCGGGAGAAGATCCGGGACATGTCCGCCGCCGGCACCTCGCAGCGGGCGATCGCGTCCTTACTGGGCAGGTCGCCCTCGACCATCAGCCGCGAGCTCTCCCGCAACAGCAGCCAGAACCTGGGCTATCAGCCTTATGCGGCGCAACGGGCTGCTGCCGCCCGCCGGCCCCGGCCCAAAGACCGGAAGCTGCTGACCTTGCCCCGGCTGCGGGAATACGTCGAGGCCAAACTGCTCGTGCGTCTGTCTCCCGAGCAGATCAGCAACACTTTGATCAAGGAATTTCCCCACGATCAGGAGATGCGCGTGACCCACGAAACGATCTACCAGGCCCTCTATGTCCAGGGCAGGGGCGGACTGCGCCGCGAGGTCGCCGCCGCGCTCCGGACCGGGCGGACCCGCCGCAAGGCCCACAAATCCGGCGAGGCACGTCAGTCCCGGTTCGTGGACCCGATGGTCATGATTTCCGAGCGTCCGCCCGAGATCGAGGACCGGGCCGTCCCCGGCCATTGGGAAGGGGACCTCATCACCGGGACGCTGAACCAGTCAGCGATCGGCACCCTCGTCGAGCGCACCACCCGCTACGTGATGCTCGTCCATCTGCCCGTTGACGACACCGCAGAGTCGGTCCGTGACGGGCTCGTAAAGACCATGGGCAGCCTGCCAGAGCATTTTCGCGGCTCCCTGACCTGGGACCAGGGCGCCGAAATGGCCGCCCACAAATCCTTCACCATGGCCACCGACATGGACGTCTACTTCTGCGACCCGGGCAGCCCTTGGCAGCGCGGCTCCAACGAGAACACCAATGGGCTGCGCCAGTACTTCCCCAAAGGCACCGACCTGACCGCCTACGGCCCGGAAGACCTCGAGCATGTTGCCCAGGAGCTCAATGCCCGACCACGCAAAACGCTCGGCTGGGATACCCCGGCCCAGCGCCTGCGTGATCTACTGATAACTACCTAGCCACCAGAGGTGTTGCAACGACCCCTAGAAACCGCCGCATACCCGGCAGCCGCGGTCACTGGCATTTATGATCAAGCCGGTCGCGCGCCCAGATAGTTTTGAAGTTTTCCTCAAAGAATGCTTCGTTCCGGCTGTGGGGCCCTCACGAAGAGGGTGATGTGGGTGCGGGCAGGCGTCACCGGGCACCGGTCCCCGGAAGGCGGGTGTGAGGGCCGGTGCGGAGGCGGTTGCCCTCGTGTGGTGCTGTTCTCTGGTGGAGTCAGGTGAAGAGGTGGTCGCCGATGAAGCCGCCGGGTCCGCACCCGGGTGGGATGGCGAAAACGGCGGAACCGACCGGGGTGGTCCATTGGTTCAGCAGGTCCAGTTCGTCCAGGCGGCGCTGGATCGGCACGAACTGCCGGTCGACGTCGGCCTGGTACGAGGCGAAGATCAGCCCGGAGTCGGAGACGCTTCCGGTGCCGGGGGCGGCGTCGTAGTTGAAGCCGCGCCGGAAGATCCGCTGGGACTGATCCTCCGGGCGCGCCCGGCGCAGGTGGGCGAAGTCCGCAATAACGGGGAACCCTACGGGGTTCACGGCGTTGAAGTCCGGTTCGTCATGTTCGGCCGTCCCGGTCAGCGGGGCGCCGTTGGAGAGTTTCCTTCCCACCGAATCTTCCCGCCCGGAGCGGTCGAGCGCGTCCCATTTGTCCAAGTTCATGCTGATCCGGCGTATCACCAGAGAGGTCCCGTGCGCGGCCCAAGCCGGTATCCGGTCATCGCCGAAGACGACCCGTTCGAAAGCCTCCGTTCCCGGGGACGGGTTGGAGGTCCCGTCGACCTGGCCGAAGAGGTTCCGCATGGTTGTTCTGGACTGCTCCGTGCCGTAGGCGCGGCGGAACCCGGACTGCACCCACCGAAGTGTGGTGAAGCTCCGGCTGTCCTTGAGCAGCATCCGCTGCGCATGGGCCACGGTCAGCGGATCGTCCGCGCCTATCTGCAACAGCAAATCCCCGCCGGTGAACTCCGGCACCAGCCGGTCGATCGAAAACGCCGGCAGGGGTTTGAGCCAGGACGGGGCCCGGCCCGGGGCGATGACCTTCATCAGGCCGGGCCCGAAGCCGAATGTCACGGTCAGCCGGGCAGGGCGGAACGCCAGTTCGGCTTCCGTGTCCGCCAGCGCCGGTATGCCTTGGGTCAGGTTCGCCGCGTCATCGCTGAGCAGCTTCAACAGGGCCCTGACCCGTACCGGCGTGATTCCTGGGCGCAGGTCCAACGCCACGAACACGCCGTGTGCCTGCGGAGACGTGCTGATTCCGGACTGCCGATCCCCGTGGAACGGGACCGTCCCGGCACCATTGGATCTTTCCTCCCGTGCCGGTGCCGGGGCTGCCCGCCGGGTGCCAGTACTGGCGATCTGCGCTCCGGCAGCTGCGATGGCGCCGAGCCCGGCGGCCGCGCCGCCGAAGAGCAGGTGCCGCCGCCCCAAACCGCCTGCCCCGCCTGCCTGGCCCACCGCATCCGTCGCGGCCGTTTCCGGTACCGGTGCTCGCCGGTCCGGTGTTTGCGGTTCGCTCGTGGGGTTTTCCTGGGCCATTACTTCGAGGGCGACGAAGAGGGCGCCGGGGTCTGCTCTCCGCTGTAGTTCTCGTTGGCGCCGGTGAAGTCCTTGCCCTGGGCGGTGAAACTCACGGTGTTGCCGTCCGAGAGTTTGAGGTCAAAGGTGATCTCGTCCCCGGCTTGGACCGGCTTGGAAAGGCCCATCAGCATGATGTGGTTCGCGCCGGGTTCGAGTTTGAGTTCGCCCTTGGCCGGGATCACGAAGCCGCCCTTTTTTGGCTTCATCTGCATCGACCCGTTGGCGCCCATCACCGTTTCATGGAGTTCGACCATCGGGGAGGCCGGGGTGAAGGCGCTGACGATGGTGACGTCCTTGTCCGTGGTGTTCCTGATGGTTCCGAACGCAGCCGACATCCCGGACGCTGCGGCCTTGACCCACGGGTCGCTGACCGTCAGGGCGGCCGTGGACTGGCTAGGCGATGCGGACTGTGAGGGGGCCGGCGAGGTGCCGGCCTGCCCGCAGCCGGTCAGGGCCAGCGACGCGGCGGCGAGAACGGACAGAACTGGGTAAATGAGTTTTCTAGTCATGATGACGCTCCTGAAGGGGGCCCTGCCGGTTACCGAGGCGGTCCGGGCAGGGGAAAGGTCGTTGTCTGTGGTGCTTAGTTGTCAGTGGTGGTGGTGCGCCGGAGGCGCCGAACAGCCAGGTAAGCCAGGTAGAGACCGAGCCCGGCCGCGAATCCGATTCCCGCGGCGATCAGCCAGCCAGGAAGCACTGGTGCCGCCGCAGCTGCGGCGGCATCCGGAACTGCACTGGTCACGGGACCGGTCTCCGAGCCGGGAGCCGGAACGGTACCTGCCTGCGCGCCGGGGCCGACGAGGAATGAATAGCTGCCGCTGATGGGGTGTCCATCGCCGGAGACCACCCGCCACCGGACCTGATACTCGCCCTCGGGCAAGCCTGGGGCGAGTGGCTGGGTCAGGGTTTCCCGGGCCAGGACAGCATCGCCCTGGACCCAGTTTTTCGATGCGGCATCGACAACACGGATTTCGTGGCCGAGAGTCAGCAGCGGTGCAGTGAATTTCAATGCAACGCTCGATGGCGCCCCGGCCAGGCGTTCACCGGTGGCTGGGGTCGACGAAACCAACTGGTCATGCGCGGACGCTGCCGGTGCGCTGGCCAAGCCCAAGGCAAGGCACAGCAACACGACGGCAAACAGGAAAGATCCGCGTCGTCCAGGGTTCCGCCATGAAAAAGAATGCAAGGAATGTCTTGCCATGGCTGCTTCCCGCCCCGCTGCCCGCGAAGGGGCCCGGCGGGGCTTCATGGGGGTGAAGGCGCGCTGCGCCTAGGACACGACAGGAAGCAGCGGCGGTCCTCTGTGGCGCATGACCAACAACGAGGCGCCCAGATTGCGCAGCGGCCTGACCGGCCAATCCGCGGGAATGACCGGTGCGCCGGATTCAACGGCCAGCGGCAGGAAGACCGGGAGGAAAATAACCACCCGCAGGTGAAGCGCCGCGATCAGACGCACCGCCGAGACTTCGCCGTGCCGCAGAACCGCGAACGTGGCCAGGGCCGCCAGCGCATGCCCGGCCCACATCAGCGGCGAGGCATGATCCATCACCATGGTCCCGGTCCCGGGCAGCCCGGAAACGGACACTGCAGCCACCGTGTGGGCGGCGTGCCCGGTGTGCGATGCCGCGGGAACAGCGGTCCCGGCGGCAGACGAAGCGGATCCCAGGCTGAACAGCCCGTGGAACAAGCCCTGGCTGAAGACGATAGCGGCCGACAGCCGCCACAGGGACAGCACCCGGCCTGCCAGGGCAGTGCAGACCAGCCCCGACAGTGCCAGGGACAACAGCAGAACAGATGTTTCAGGGGCAGGGCCGCCGGAAAGCACATGGGAGAAGGCCGCGATGCAGGTCGCCGCGACGGCCGCGGCCCAGCCGCGCACAAAGCGCACTCCGCGTGCCGTCATCGTTCCCTCCCTGCGCTCTCCGGGAGCCGGCATGATGCCGACCCACGAAAGATTATCCCCCAATTCTACACAACGTCGAAACCCCTAGCCAGGGCTGGCGCACATGACGGCGCTCCTGCCGCCGCGGGCGTCCCGCACTACCACCGGCGCGGGCTGAGGGCGGCGACGATCATCTCTCCGAGATGCTGCGCCGGTGGTGTGGCGGGACTTCGCTGCCTTCATCGCTGCTGCGGCGACGGCAGATGAAGGAGCGGGCGCCGTGCTTCTTCAGCCACGTCTGAATTCTGGCCCGTACGGCCACGCCCGCGACATAGATCAGCGCCCCGATGACGTCCCAACGGTTGGGCCGGAACCCGTCGAAGGCCATTCCCCACGCCAGCGACCCCGCAACGAACACTCCACCGTACGCAGCGAGGATCCTTCCGAAGTGCGCGTCGGGCTGCAGGGTTGCAACGAAGCCGTACAAACCCAAGGCAATAATTCCGATCCCGGACCACCACCAGGCGCGACTCTCCCGAACGGCCTGGCACACCATCCATGCGCCGCCAATCTGCGCGACTGCCACCAGGACGAACAGCAGCACAGACCCAATAATGGTCATGATCCTCATCATGCCGCACATTTGCAGACATCCCACGATGGCACCGACAGGGGCAGGGCTTGGCTAACGGGAAAGGAGCTTTTCACCGTCGGGTCGCAGTTCCCCGGTCGGTGACACGTGCCGGTACAGGGTCTGCCGCAACGCTGCCCCTGCAGTTGCCCGGTCTGCGCACCGGCGCTACCATCATCTGGGCACTGGCCTCCTTGCTGCTGCTCCTGCTCATCGCCGCAACCGGGGTGCACTGGGTCCGGCACCGAGAGACCGCCACAAGCCACCACAGCCATCCGGTGATGGCGCACTTCTACGGCGCACCGCCCATGGCACTGCTCACCGTCGGGGCCGGGACCCTGCTGCTGGGCAAAGACATCCTGGGTGAATAACTGGCGCTCGGCATCGATGCGGTGCTGTGGACCGCCGGGACCGTGCTGGGCCTGGCTAGCGCCGTCGCCGTCCCGTACCTGCAGTTCACCCGGCACGAGGTCACACAGGACAGCGCGTTCGGCGGTTGGCTGATGCCCGTGGTCCCGCCGATGGTCTCTGCCTCCACCGGAGCCCTGCTGCTGCCCTACATCCCGGCCGGACAAGCACGGATGACCCTGCTGACGGGCTGCTACGCGATGTTCGGCCTGAGCGTGCTGGCCTCCATCATCATCACCACCCTGATCTGGAACCGGCTGGCAGGGCACAAGATCGGGGGCCGCCGCGGCGGTTCCCACCCTGTGGATCGTGCTGGGGCCGCTCGGCCAGTCCATTACCGCAGCGAACCCTTCTGGGCGGGAACGCCCACCTTGCGGTGTCCGGGACCCTGGCCCGGGCGATGGAAGCCTTCGGCGTCCTGTACGGGGTGCCGGTCATGGGCTTCGTGCTCATGATGCTCCTATGGGTGTCAATTCGGGATTTCGGCTGTTTGCCCAGCCATTTGGGGTGCGCCGTGGCGGGGTTGTCTATGAGGCCAGTCACCTTGAGGGACGAGGCCACAACGTCCGCGTCGGTCGCTGGTCATCATCCGTTGTGCCGTCGAGTTGTATGCAGGAGCTTCGGTGGCACGAGTCAGAGTTGGCTTGATCGACACCTGTCGATATAGTGAGCGTATTCGAAGAGAAGGAAAATTGAGATGACTCACCTGCTCGCCGTCGGTGGAAGTGATGCTGGCATCGCTGCTGCCTTGCGCGCCCGCGAATTAGACCCGTCTGCAGATGTTACGGTCATACTTGCCGATGAGTTTCCGAACTACTCTATCTGCGGAATCCCTTACTGGGTTTCCGGGGATGTGGCCTCGCAAGGGGCACTGGCGCACCGGTCCACAGGGGATCTCGAGGCCGCCGGCATTCAACTGATGACCAGTACCCGGGCGGTGGGTATCGATGTCGCAGGTCGACGGGTTCATGTTCTCCATGAAGGCGCATCCCGCTCGGTTTCGTATGACGAACTGATCATCGGCACGGGCGCTCGTCCTAAAGTCCCGGCCGGGCTTAGCGCGGGACGTCCTGGCGTCCACCCACTCCACACGATGAAAGATGCCGAGGTTGTTGTCAAAGCCGTCCAGGCCCTGAACCCCGGCGCACGGGTAGCTGTCATTGGTGCCGGTTACATCGGACTGGAAATGGCCGACGCCCTCGTGGCGCAGGGCATGGAGGTGACGCTGGTCCAGCGGGGCGCTGAGGTGCTGAGCGCGCTGGATGCCGGTCTCGGCTCCCTCGTCACCGCAGAACTGCGTGCGCACGGGGTCGCCGTCGCGACCAAAACGACCGTGCATAAAATCGAAGAGCATCCTTCGGGATGGACCGTCCTCGCCGAGGGGCCCGATGCTGCTCTCGACCTGCTCACGGACCCGTTCAAACTCGTTGTCGTCTGCTTGGGTGTGGAACCCGTGGCAGATCTTGCAGTCCTCGCGGGCGCACGGCTTGGTGCTCAGGGTGCCGTCGTCGTCGACGAGGGCATGAGAACGGGAGTTCCGCATGTGTTCGCGGCGGGAGACTGCGCTGTCACTCATCACCGCATCCTGGGGCAGACGTGGCTGCCCCTCGGGACGACCGCCCACAAGCAGGGCCGGGTAGCAGGCGAGAATGCCCTTGGCGGAGAACGTCGTTTTGCGGGCTCTGTCGGTACGCAAGTCGTGAAAGTTTTCGATCTTGTCGCTGCCCGCACAGGGCTTCGTGACGCTGATGCCGCTGCTTTCACTGGCGCGGCGACGTTCTCAGCAGTGGCGATGCCCGATGATCACAAGGCCTATTACCCGGGAGCTGTCCCGCTGTCCATCTCTGTCACGGGCGACCGGGCCTCAGGGCGACTGCTGGGAGCGCAAATCGTCGGTCACCGGTCCGCGGAGGTGTCCAAGCGAATCGATGTTTTTGCAGCCGCACTTTTTGCCGGTCTGACCGTCGACGAGATCAACGATCTCGATCTCAGCTACACGCCTCCCCTTGGGTCTCCGTGGGATGCCATCCAGGTGGCAGCGCAGAACTGGGACCGGCTGCGGACGGCACGCCCGTGACGGTGGCGACTGACCGGGAGCACGTTGACGTCATCGTCGTCGGCGGCGGCCAGTCCGGCCTTGCCCTCGGTTACTATCTCGCCCGCGCCCAAGGAGAGGTTGATCGCGGTCGCGCGGCACGGGCACCGTCTTTCGTGATCCTCGACGATCGCGACGAACCCGGCGGAGCGTGGATCAATGGTTGGGACAGCCTTCGGTTGTTCTCACCAGCCGCATCGAGTTCTCTGCCGGGCCAGCAGATGCCCCCGTGGGGCGGCCCAGGCACCCCCCCCGGCGGAACACGTCGTGTCCTATCTGGCCGGCTATGAACAGCGATACGGCCTCCCCGTGTCTCGTCCGGAAAAGGTGCACTCGGTAATCCAGAAGAAAGGCGGTTTCTTCACGGTTGCCAGCAGTAGAGGAATTCGAACGATCTCGTCGGTAGTCATGGCCACCGGTACCTGGGGCAAGCCCTACGTACCGGCCGTTCCCGGCATGACCGGTTTCGTCGGACGCCAGCTTCACACAAGCGACTACCGCGGTTCCGAATCCTTTGCAGGAATGCGGGTGTTGGTCGTGGGCGGGGGAAACAGTGGCGCACAAATTGCTGCTGACGTCTCCGCTGTGGCCCACGTCACCTGGATGACCAGGCGTGCACCCAGGTACCTGCCCGACGATGTTGATGGTCGAGCGTTGTTCGAACTTGCGACTGCTCAGATTGAACACGGCGGCCGGGGATTGGCGGAACTGGGTGACATCGTTGTTGTCCCGCCGGTCAAGGCAGCACGGGATCAAGGACGCCTCCAGCCACGTGAGATGTTCACACAGATGACACCCAACGGTGTCATCTGGTCAAACGGCGCATCGGAGTACATCGACGCCATCATCTGGTGCACGGGCTTCCGGCCAGACCTGCCGGACCTGACGGGGCTGCATCTCACATGCCGGCACGGAGTGCCGGCGACGCGGGCAGACCTGCCCGTCGCTTCAGCGGATGTCCCGGGTCTGTACTTCGTCGGCTACGGCGACTGGTGCGGAACTGCGTCCGCAACGCTTATCGGCGTCGGGAGCCCGGCCAGATCGACAGTTCGCGAACTCACGAGTTGATACATCGACTTGCGTCAATGTAACATTCATTGACACAAGTCGATCAATGATCGTCGCTGCACCCCCCATTCCCGTGCCCTAAGGAGCCCAGACGCCCATGACCGTGGTCGCTATCTTGATCTTCCTCGCCACATTGACGCTCGTCATATGGCAACCCAAGGGCCTTGGCATCGGCTGGTCCGCGCTCGGCGGCGCGGTGCTCGCCCTCATCACGACCGTCGTCAGTTTCTCGGACATCCCGACTGTGTGGAGCATCGTCTGGAACGCGACGTTCGCATTCGTCGCAATTGTGATCATCTCGCTGATCCTCGACGAGTCGGGTTTCTTCGAATGGGCCGCCCTGCACGTGGCCCGCTGGGGGCGGGGTAACGGTCGCTTGCTCTTCACGCTGATCGTGCTGCTGGGCGCGGTGATTGCCGCGGTCTTCGCCAATGACGGTGCGGCCCTGATCCTGACGCCGATCGTGATCCAGATGCTGCTCGCCCTCAAGTTTCCCGCCAAGGCCTCGCTCGCCTTCGTCATCGCCTGCGGCTTCATCGCCGATGCCGGCAGCTTGCCGCTCGTCGTATCGAACCTGGTCAACATCGTCACCGCGGACTTCTTCGATATCGGCTTCGCCCGCTACGCCGCTGTCATGGTGCCCGTCGGCGTCGTCGCCGTCGCCGCCAGCCTGGCGGTGATGCTGCTCTTCTTCCGCAAGGCGATCCCTCGTCGCTACGACGTGTCCGTCCTGGCCGCTCCCCGGTCCGCCGTCCGCGACGCGTTAACCTTCAAGGCAGGCTGGGTCGTACTGGCTGTGCTGTTGGTCGGGTACTTCGCCGCCGAACCACTACACATACCACTATCGGCCGTCGCCGGTCTCGGCGCCCTCGTGTTGATGATCGTCGCATCCCGCCAGCCCGCCTTTCTCTTCCGTCGCACGCCGGCGGAAGGTGCCACCGCAGGCCCGACTGCGCAAGTCCACCACCCTCTTGGTGATTTCCGCAACGCGGCGGACGCCGGCATCGACGCGGCCGGGGACATGAACACGGGAGGTGTAGCCACCGCCCAGCGGATCTCCGGCCAGCGTATCTCCGTCACGAAGGTCCTCAGGGAAGCCCCGTGGCAGATCGTGCTGTTCTCGATCGGCATGTACCTAGTCGTCTATGGGCTGCGGAACCAGGGGCTCACCGACCGGCTGGCCGGCGTCTTCGCGGGCATCGGCGAGAACGGCGTGCTGGTCTCGGCGCTCGGTGTGGGCATGATCGTCGCGGTGCTGGCCTCGCTGATGAACAACATGCCGACGGTACTCATCGCCGCCCTGGCCATCGGCTCGGCCGGAGCGACCGGGCTCACCCAGGAGGCGATGATCTACGCCAATGTCATCGGCTCCGACCTTGGCCCGAAGATCACGCCGATCGGCAGCCTCGCCACCCTGCTCTGGCTGCACGTACTCGACCGCAAAGGCATCCACATCGGCTGGGGTCAGTACTTCCGCACAGGAATCGTGTTGACGATCCCCGTCCTTGTCATCACCCTCGCGGCTCTCGCGGGATGGCTCATGATAATCGGCTGATCCCTTGGGGTATTGACACTCATCGATATTATCTGTCATGATCGGAACATCGACAATTATCAATGAAGGCGGGAGGGGCATAAGCTCCAAACACCCAGAATGGCGTGGTGGGATCCCTCACGAAGTCCGCCCCCTGGGTGCACTGGTTTACGTTGCCCTTGGGCACGCAAAGACTACTTCGCCGGGGCCCCCCGACGCCTGCGAGGTAAACCCAAACCACATTATCATCGGACCTGAAGGAAACATCATGAGCACCCAGCAGACTATTTACAAGACCATCCGAATCGAGAACATCAAGGATCTCGACTCCATCACCGTGCACCTGGATCTCGACGTCAGCTGCAGCGGCCCGTCGGCCGGAAGCTACATCACCACTGCACCCATCAAGAAATCCGAAAACCCGCGATGACCACCGATACCGCCAGGAGGCCTTCCGTCCTGTTCGTCTGCGTCCACAACGCCGGCCGTTCCCAGATGGCCGCCGCGTTCCTGACCACCCTTGGCAAGGGCGAGATCGAGGTCCGCTCTGCCGGATCCCAGCCCGCCGACAAGATCAACCCGGCCGCGGTTGAGGCCATGGCCGAGCTGGGCATCGACATGTCCGCCGAGGTTCCCAAGGTCCTCACCACCGAGGCCGTGAAGGAATCGGACGTGGTGATCACCATGGGCTGCGGCGACGAATGCCCGTACTTCCCGGGTAAGCGCTACGAGGACTGGGTCCTGGAGGACCCGGCCGGCAAGGGCGTCGAATCCGTCCGCCCCATCCGGGATCAGATCAAGGGCCGCATTGAGGACCTGATCGCATCCCTCGTCCCGGCCGCCAAGTAGCCCGTCCCGGATCCCAGGAGAGACACGCATGAGCAGCAACAGCGCAACACCCGCACCCGCCAAAACCGAGCAGCTGATCATCATCGGCTCCGGCCCTGCCGGCTACACCGCGGCCATCTACGCTGCCCGTGCCGGCCTGCAGCCTTTGGTCCTGGCCGGATCGGTCACAGCGGGAGGCGCGCTGATGAACACCACCGAAGTAGAAAACTTCCCGGGCTTCCCGGGCGGTGTGCAGGGACCCGAGCTGATGGACGGGCTGCAGGAGCAGGCCGAGAAGTTCGGTGCCAAAGTTTCGGTGCCAAAGTACAGTTCGACGACGTCACCGAAGTCCAGCTGAAGGGCCACCTCAAGCGCGCGGTCACCGGCGGCGGTGAAACCTATGAAGCTCCGGCCGTTATCCTCGCGACCGGTTCTGCGTACAAGGAACTTGGCCTGCCGGAGGAGAAGAAGTTCAGCGGCCACGGGGTTTCCTGGTGTGCCACCTGCGACGGGTTCTTCTTCCGCGAACAGGACATCATTGTCGTCGGCGGCGGTGACTCGGCCATGGAGGAAGCGACCTTCCTGACCCGGTTCGGCAAGTCCGTCACCGTCGTCGTCCGCAAGGGCGAACTTCGTGCCTCCCGCATCATGGCCCAGCGCGCCAAGGACAACCCCAAGATCAGCTTCGCCTGGAACTCCGCCATCACCAAGATCCATGGCGACGGCAAGGTCACCGGCGTCACCCTGACGGACACCGTCACCGGCGAAACCCGGGAGCAGGCCGCCACCGGCATCTTTGTGGCCATCGGCCACGTGCCGCGCACCGAACTCCTGACGGGCCAGGTGGACCTGGACGACGAGGGGTACATCAAGGTCGACTCCCCGACGACCGTCACCAACCTGACCGGCGTCTTCGCGTGCGGGGACGCCGTGGACCACCGCTACCGGCAGGCCATCACCGCCGCCGGCACCGGCTGCGCCGCAGCCCTGGACGCCGAACGCTACCTCGCCGCGCTGGAGGATGCGGACAGCATCGCCACTGCCCTGGTGGAGGAGCCCACCCACGCCTGACCTCTCCATCGGGAAGGGGGTGAAATCCATGCCTAACGGATGCTGCGGCGATGACTGCTGCGACAACGACCAGGACTGCTGCTGACCCCAGCCCGACCCGGCCTGCCGGCCACCTGGCCGGCAGGCCCCGGAACCCAGCCAAGAACAACGGATGAAAGAGGACACCATGGATTCAGAGAAGAACCTTCCCGTCGCCGTGATCGGCGCCGGGCCAGTGGGCCTGGCAGCCGCCGCCCACCTGCTCGAACGCGGCCTGGAGCCGATCATCTTCGAAGCAGGCCCATCCGCAGGTGCCGCCATCGAGGCCTGGCGCCACATCCGGCTCTTCTCCCCCTGGCGGTTCAACATCGACGCCGCCGCCGCCCGCCTGCTCGAAGCCTCCGGCTGGGAGTCACCCCGCCCCACCGCCCTGCCTTACGGCGGGGAGCTCGTCGACAACTACCTGACACCCCTGACGGCCCTCCCCGAGCTTGCCACCAGGCTCCAGACCAACACGCGCGTCCTGTCCGTGACCCGCCAGGGCATGGACAAAACGCATACCCGGGACCGCGACACCACCCCCTTCACCGTCCGTGTCCAGCTCGGCACCGGCGAAACCCGCGACGTCGCGGCCGCGGCCGTCATCGACGCCTCCGGCACCTGGTCCACCCGCAACCCGCTCGGCACCTCAGGTCTGCCCGCGATCGGAGAAGAAGCCGCCGCCGGGCTTATCTCCTCCCCTCTCCCGGACGTCGCCGGCCGCGACCGCGCCGCCTTCGCCGGCCGCGACCGCGCCGCCTTCGCCGGCCGCCGCATCCTCGTCGTCGGTGCGGGACACTCCGCAGCCAACACCCTGATCAACCTCGCCGACCTTGCCAAGGAAGAACCGGACACCCGTATCCTCTGGGCAGTCCGGGGAGCCTCCGCCGAAAAGGTCTACGGCGGCGGGGACGCCGACGGCCTGCCCGCCCGCGGCCAGCTCGGCTCCAGGCTCCGCCGCCTCGTGGAGGCAGGAACCATCGAACTGCACACCGGCTTCGGCATCAGCTCCCTCAAAGCACTCGAATCAGGGGTGACTGTGGAAGCCGTGGACGGCCGCACCGTAGAGGCTGACGTCCTGGTGCCCTGCACAGGGTTCCGCCCGGACCTGGACATCCTGCGGGAACTGCGCCTGGACCTGGACCCCGCCGTGGAAGCACCACGGGAACTCGGCCCGCTGATCGACCCCGAATTCCACTCCTGCGGCACCGTCCCGCCCCACGGCGCGACCTTGCTGGCGCACCCGGACAAGGACTTCTACATCGTGGGGATGAGGTCTTACGGCCGGGCACCGACCTTCCTGCTGGCCACCGGCTACGAACAGGTCCGCTCCGTCGCCGCAGCCCTGGCCGGAGACCGCGAAGCCGCCGACACCGTCCAGCTCGAACTCCCCGAAACAGGGGTCTGCTCCTCAGACGCCGGCACCAGCTGCGATGTCCCCGCCGCGGCCGCTTCACCTGCGGAGTCCTCGTGCTGCGCGGCTCCGGAACCGGTTCTGGTCGGGTTCCCCACCGGCCTCTCCCACGGCCGCTCCGGCCTGTCCTGACCCCCAGTCCGAACCCACCCCGTGAAGAGGAAGAGACTGGCATGACCGATCACGGCACCACGCTGGGCCTGCAGGACAACACCGAGCTCCTGTACCGGATCAGCGAACGGCTGTCGACGCGTTTCGCAGGGCTGTTCGCCGCGGAAACAGTTGAGCGGTACGTCTTTGAGTCCTACGCCGCCCTGGCGCGCACGGCCCGTGTCACCGCCTACCTGCCGGCCACCACTGAGCATTTCGCCAGTGAACGGCTGCGCGCCCTGGCCAGGTCCAAGGCAGACGTTGCCTCCGACACCCCGGAGGTTCTGTTCGTCTGCGTGCAGAACGCCGGCCGCTCCCAGATGGCCGCTGCCCTGTTGAACGTCGAGGCCAAGGGCAGAATCCATGTCCGGTCGGCAGGATCCATGCCGGCAGCGGCGTTGGACTCCAACGTTGTGGCGGCGATGGCGGAGATGGGGCTGCACCTTTCAAAGGATTACCCCAAGCCGCTCACTGACGAGGTCGTCCGCGCTTCGGACGTTGTCATCACCATGGGTTGCGGTGATTCCTGCCCCATTTACCCGGGCAAACGTTATGAAGACTGGGAACTGCCTGACCCCGCTGACCAGTCCCTGGATACAGTGCGGGCCGTCCGGGACGACATCCACGACCGGGTCCGGGTTCTCGCCGCGTCCCTGCTGAAGAAGGAAGAATCACAGGCATGACCGACACCACGAAAACCCCGTCCGTCCTGTTCGTCTGCAAAAAGAACGGCGGCAAGTCCCAGCTCGCCGCCGGACTCATGAGGGACCTCGCCAAGGATGATGTCACCGTGTACTCGGCCGGGACTAAACCCGCCGAGAAGCTCAATGCCCAGTCCGTTGAGTCACTGGCAGAACTTGGCATCGACATCACCTCGGAGTACCCGAAACCGGTGACCGACGAGGTCCTGGACGCCGTCGACGTCGTGATCGTCCTGGGCAACGAAGCCAAACTCGAGCCTCGCGAAGGCAAACGCTTCGAAACCTGGGAAACGGACGAACCGTCCGAGCGCGGCATCGAAGGCATGGAACGCATGCGCCTGGTCCGCGATGACATCAAGGCCCGGGTCCAAAAGCTGCACGCCGAGCTTACCGGAAACTGATCCGCTGAATCACCAGCGCGGCGCCGGCAGCGGTAGTGCTCCAGAAAATAGGGTTTGCCGTCACGTTTTCATTCGCACCTGCGGAAGCCGGGGGTGAAAGCTTGCCTGTCTTAGTCGGCGCCGGTGCGTCCGACGCTGCCGATGGCCTGGAACAGCAGCGAGGGGCGCCCGCCGAGGCTGTTGATGAAAATCGTGGTGACTGACAGGGCCATGGCGACCATGGCCCAGACCGGGTAGACCAGCCCGGTTGTCGCGGCGGGGATCCCAATGCCGTTGAACAGGAACGCCAGGGCAACATTCTGGCGGGTCTGCCTGTAGCTGGAGCGGCTGTTCTCCTGCGCGACCAGGATTAGCCGCAGGTCATTGCGGACAATCACGACGTCAGCGGATTCCATCGCGATGTCCGTTCCGCCGCCCATGGCGATGCCGACATCGGCCTGCATCAGCGCGGGGGCGTCGTTGATGCCGTCTCCGACCATCGCTACCCGGGTGCCGCCGGCCTGCAGTTCGCGGACCAGTGCGGCCTTCTGCTCGGGCAGAATACCGGCGTGAAGCTCCTCGATGCCGACCTCCGCCCCGACGTGCGCGGCTGCGCGCGCGTTGTCCCCGGTCGCCAGCACCGGGCGGATGCCCGCCTCCTTCATGGCTCTGACCGCCTCGATGGCATCGGGACGGATGTCATCGCCCAGGGCAATGATGCCCTGCAGCTGCCCGTCCGCGGCGACTGCGATCACCGTCCGGCCGATGTCCTCAAGTTCTTGGACTGCAGCGGCCAGCGGTGCGGTATCCACTCCCTTCTCCTGAAGGAATTGCGGCCGACCGACGATGAGGGGCCGCCCGTTCATGCGGGCGATGACCCCGAACCCTGTGACGGATTCAAAGTCGCGGGCAGCAGGTATGGCGATCCGGCGCTGTTCCGCCGCGGCCACGACGGACCGGGCGAGTGGGTGCTCGGACGGGCTTTCCGCGGCGGCGGCCAGCATCAGCAGCTCGACCTCGTCGCCAAGAGCCCGTGTTTCCCGGACGGTGGGGCGGCCTTCGGTGAGGGTTCCGGTTTTATCCAGAACGATCGTGCGTACGTGTCCGAAGGTCTGGAAGGCTTCACCGGTGCGCATGATGATGCCCTGGTCTGCTGCCTCGCCGGCGGCGCGGACGATTGCCAGCGGAGCTGCGATGCCGACCGCGCACGGGTAGCCCATCACCAATACCCCGATGCCGGCGAACACGGCCCGCCGGACGTCGGGTTCCCCGGTCAGGGCCCAGCTGCCGGCCAGCCAGCCGAGCAGTGCGATGCTTGCGACGATAAGCACGGTGGGGGTGTAGATGCGCAACACGCGGTCGACCAGATGCAGGATCCCGGGTTTGAGGGCCCGCGCGTCCTCGACATGCCGCACGACCTGGGCCAGGAAACTGTCGGCCCCGGTACGGGTGACCTCCACCAGGAGGGACCCGGCGCCGTTGATGGAACCGCCGATGACCTCATCACCAGGTGAACGCTCCGCCGGGACAGGCTCTCCCGTGACCAGGGACAGATCAAGGATGGAGAAACCCTCAAGAACCCGTCCGTTGACCGGAACCCTCTCACCCGGCCGGATCCGCACCGTATCGCCGGTTTTCACCTTCTCGACGAGGATCTCGTCCTCGCGACCTTCCCGGACCACGCGGGCGGTGTCGGGCTGCAGGTCAAGCTGGTTTAAGGGGAGTAACGATCTTGGAACGTCAGAAGTTACTTAGCTTGTGGATTTTGTGCTGTCATCTTGCGCGCGAACTCCGGGTTGCTTTCATTGTCAGGCCGGGCCGGAGGATCCGGCCGGGTATTCGTCCAAGGGAACTTTGCCTTCCTGCCATGCGGAGCGGACCTGATCAACGATCCCCCAGGCGTGTTCTGCGGCCTCTGCCCTGACCGACAGCGTCGGGTCGCGGTCCAGGACGCCCTGGAGCACTTCCCCATACGGGTTCAGCCGCCCACTGCCGAAGTCGGTAGTGAGAGCGGCCCGATCGACGGTGAATGGATCCCCCGGGCCGTTGATATTCAATTCCAGGGCCATCGAGTCTGGCCCAAGACTGATACGCAGCACGGTCGGTTCTTCGGCTCCGTGCAGCCCGTCTGGTACCCGGGGTACGGCGCGGAATGTCACGGCTATTTCCTGGCGCGGCTCTCCGAGCGCTTTGCCGGACCTAAGGGTGAAGGGCACCCCGGCCCACCGCCAGTTATCCGCTTCGACCGTGACTTCCGCCAGGGTTTCGGTCTCGCGGGACGGATCGACGCCGTCTTCATCGGCGTAGGAGGGCAGGTGCCGGCCATCTACTGTTCCTGCGGTGTAACGGGCGCGTCTGCTGGCCCGCACCGGATCATCCTCCCAGAGTCGTACCGCTCTAATTGCCTGAGACTTCGCTGCCCGCAGGTCCACCGCGTCGACGCTCGCCGGTGGTTCCATCGTGACCAGTGACATGACCTGCAGCAGGTGGCTTTGAATCATGTCGACCATTGCCCCGGCTCCGTCGTAATACCCTGCGCGTCCTTCCAGTCCCAGTTCTTCGTCGTAAACAATGTCCACCTTCGCTATGTGGTCCCTGTTCCACAGCGGCTCGAAGAGGCGGTTGGTGAAGCGCAGGCCCAGCATGTTCAGTACGGTTGATTTGCCCAGGAAATGGTCGACCCGGAACACCTGCTCGTCCGACACCAGTGCCGACAGCATTGCGTTCAGTTCCGCGGCTCCCTGCAGATCACTTCCGAAAGGCTTTTCCACTGCCAGTATGGTTTTGCCGGGAAGTTCAATATCCTTCAGTGCGTGGACCGCTTTGGCTGTTACCGCTGGGGGAAGGGCGAAGTAGATGGCGGGAATGCCGGTGGATGCCTGAAGCAGTTGTTCCAGATCCTCGGCTGAGGATACGTCGGCGCTGAGGTAGCGGGAATTGGCCAGAGTATGTTCAACGGCGGGGCCGGTGGCATCAACGGTCCCGAAAGCTGCCTTGACGGTCTCGGACCATTGCTCGTCGTCCCAGGGCCGGGTTCCGGAGCCGACCAGGGCGACCCGCCTATCCTGCTGCTCAGTCAGCAGCCGGCCCAGGCCAGGCAACAGCAGTCTGGATGCAAGGTCACCTGTCCCTCCCAGTATCAGCAGGGTTGAAACCGTATCTTTGGTGTCGTTCATGGCTATCCGCCTGTCCTAAATGTGCTGCTGGTCGCCGGTTCAAGGTTGGGTGCCGGTGTTCCCGGCCGGTATGTGTGCCTTGGCCGTGGTTCCGGCCAGTCGCATGGCGGCGTTGATGAGGCCGATATGGCTGAAGGCCTGTGGCGTGTTTCCCAGTTGTGAGCCGGTGTACGGATCGATCTCTTCGGCGAAGATCCCCAAGTCCCCGCCCAGGGTGAGCAGGTCTGCGAATAGTTTCTCTGCCTGCTTGGTGCGTCCGGCCAAGGCGAGGGCTTCGACCAGCCAGAAACTGGCTATGGTGAAAGTTCCCTCGGTTCCTTCCAACCCATCTCCTCCACTTTCGGGGTGGGTTAGGTCGTAGCGGTGCAGCAGGCCGGGCACCACTGCGTCCTCGGGTCCGAGGTGTGCCTGCACGGTGTCCAGGGTCGCAAGCATGGCTGGATGGTCACCCTCCACAAAGCCGACGATGGGCAGCATCAGCAGGCTCGCATCCATGGTCGGGTCGTCATAGGCCCGAATAAAGTGCCCGTCAGCGATTCCTTGGTCGAAGACCTGACCCCTGCACTCCTCGGCTGCTTTGCGCCAGATCGATACGTTCCCTGGAAGATCATGCATTTCGGCCAGCCGCGCACCCCGGTCCAGCGCTGTCCAGGCGAGGGCTTTGGAATGAACGAAGTGGCGTGGGCGGCTGCGGACCTCCCAGATACCGCTGTCGGGCTCATCCCAGTGGGCCGCGGTGAAGTCCACCAGCCGTCGGAAGTTCGGCCATTCGGTGCGCATTACGTCGTCGCCGAAGGTTTCGCAGATCGTCAGGCAGTCCAGCAACTCGCCGTAGCTGTCGAGCTGCAGTTGGGTTTCCGCGGCGTTGCCGACCCGTACGGGCCGGCTGTTGCGGTACCCGCTCAGTTCAGTCAGTGACGCCTCGGGGATTTCCGTCGTGCCGTCGACCCGGTATAGGACCCGCAGGGGCAGGCCGCTGGCGGCAGTGGTGCGGCACAGCCAGGAAGCGTAAGCGTTGGCCTCGGGCCTGCACTGCAGTTGGTAGAGGGCGTTGAGGGTGAAGCTGGCGTCCCGCAGCCAGGTGTATCGGTAATCCCAGTTGCGTTCGGAGCCGATCTGTTCCGGCAGGGAGGTCGTCGCAGCAGCTGTGACAGCTCCCGTGGGAGCGTATATCAGTTGCTCTAGGGTGATGGCACTGCGGATGACGGCCTCCGCCCCTGGCCCGTCGTAGACCAGATGGCTGGCCCATTCCTGCCAAGCCTCTTCGGTGGCACTGATAGTGGCGGCGACATGGGCCGGGGTTACCGTGCCGGTACCGGACGGTGAGGAGCCCGGCAAACCGACTTTCAGGCGTGCCGCCCACCGGTCCCCGGCCTTCAGGACCCCACGGCCGTGGGCGTGCTGGCCTTCCTGATGCAATGTGAGCCCGTCGATTTCGAACCCGATGGGCGTCCCAGGGTGTTGTAGGTACGCGCCGGAAGGGTTGACGGTGAGATTGACAGGGTCTGCCCCGAATCCGGGGCGGAGATCCATGATGGCTTCAACCTCCAGGGAACCCTCAAGGCCCTCCAATAGCCAGAGGATTTCCTGTCCCGATTCCGGTGGTGGCCAGCGCATTGCCATCTGCATCCTCGCTCTTCCACCGGGCCAAGCCCATTCCAGGGTTAGTACGGCGCTGGCAGCGCCGTACCGGCGGCTGCAGGAAAGCCGCTCTGTCGCAGAATCGGCGGGGCCGAAGTGGAGCGTTCCTCCGAGGTGGCGGTCAAGGAGTGGGAAGACGAGGGCCGGTGCATCGAATCGGAGCGGGCAGAAGAACTCGATGGCCCCGGCGGGTCCGACCAGGGCAGCGGAGAGTCCATCACCGAGCGGGGCCAAAGCGCCGATGTCAGGGAAATCGCTTCCGGCGCTCACCGGAGGTGGTCCCTGCGGGTGTGACCACCCGTGAATGGGCCGCCGATGCCACGTCGGAGACCCTCAGGTACCCCGAGGCCACCACCGCCGGTGAACTCACGTTGTTTCGCCGCATCGGGCAGGCCGCGCCCGGCGAGGGCGGCCTGCTGGTTCATTGCGTCGGTATTCAGTGTTTCGGTCCCGGCGTTTCCGCCGGCCCACGCATGGACATGATCTTCAGGTGCTTCGCTGACCTTCACGGCGTTCTCCTTCGAAGGTGATCCCGCCCGCGCCCTGTCCCGGCCCGGGGGCGTGCCAGCCTGACGAGCTACTGGACGTCGAGCTTTTCGAGGGCTGTTTGATAGGCCTCGTGGTAGGTCGGGAATTGAGCGACCTGGTCCAGCAGGGTGTCGAGGGGCAGCTGCGTCCGGATAGCCAGGGCGGCGTGGTGGATCCATTCCCCGGCCATCGGCCCGACCGCCCAGGCACCGATGAGAGTTTTCTTATCGGCGTCGGCCAGTAGGCCCAAGTGTCCCCGGGGGTCCTGTTCGTAGGTCCAGGGCCGGGCGATGGCGTTGGCAAGATCGAGTTCGGCTGCGGCGGTGCGGATGCCGCGCTGTTCGGCCTGCTGCTGGGTCAGCCCGGCGGCGGCGATTTCAGGATCTGCGAACACCACACGCGGTATGCCCTCATAGGTGGCGTTGTGTGGTCGGCCGAGGATCGCATCCGCTGCAATCCGTCCCTGGTACTTCGCCACGTGGGTGAAGGGCATGATGCCTGTGACGTCTCCGATGGCCCAGGTGTTTTCGCCGGCCCGGCAGTGTTCATCGACCAGGACTTCGCCCCGGTCTCCGAGTTTCACCCCGGCGTGTTCGAAGCCAAGTCCTTCGGTGCGCGGTTTACGGCCCGTACCGAAGATCACGACGTCGGCCGCGACAGTGCCGGCGGGTTCTCCGCCGCGGGTTTCGAGCTCGACCATGCTCTCGGTGCCCTCACGCCGCGCCCGCGCAGCGGAGGTTCCGAGCCGGATATCAATACCGGCTTCCTGCAGGTACTGGTGCGCCAGTTCACCGACTCGGGCGTCTTCCCTGTTGACCAGGCGTTCCCCGCGGTGGACAAGGGTGACCTTGACGCCGAAGCGGGCCAGGAACGTCGCCGTTTCCACTCCCACTGCGCTGCCGCCGATGATCACCGCGCGCCCAGGAAGGGTGGTGGCGGTGTAGGTTTCGCGGTTGGTCCATGCGGTGACCTGGTCCAGGCCGTCCAGTGGTGGAATCACGGCATCGGATCCCGTTGCGATGATGATGTGCTCGGCAGTGATTTCGCGGTCCCCGGCCTGGATCCGGCCGGGTCCGGTAAGCCGTGCCTCTTCCTTGATCACCTCCGCGCCCTGCTTCGCGTAGCCGTTCACTTGGGCTTTGTCGTCCAGGTTCCGGATCATGTAGTCCCGGTATTTGGCTGTTTCGTCCCAGTCCAGCTCGGCCCCGCTGACACCGGCTGCTTTTTGTACCTCCATGCGTGCTTCCGGCGGCCGCAGGACCGTTTTGGACGGGATGCAGGCCCAGTAGGCGCACTCCCCGCCGATCAGTTCCCGCTCAAAGATGACTACTTTCTTCCCTGCTTTCAGCAGGCGGTCCGCGGCGACCTCCCCGCCGGGCCCCATACCAAGCACTGCCACATCGAAATGTTCGTTCACGCTGATCTCCTTCAGATTGGTTTGATCTTTCGGGTTCTGCTCGTCAAACGTCTTTTCGTCACCCATTGTGGTGCCCGGGGGGCGCCGTGTGTCAGCAGCTGCAGCTCTGGACCCGGTTCCCCGGTTTTCCGGTTTCCCGGGCGTCGCTCTGGGAGAGCATTTTTCCGGCCATGTCCGAAGCGAGCCGGTACGCCTCCTCGACAGGGATGACGGTGCCCTCGGGGTGGTTCTTGAGCCAGGGTTCGGCTTCCTCGGGTGAGGCGAAGAAATGGACCTGGTTGCAGAAGGATGAGCGGACGGAACTGATGTCTTCCGGGTTAATCAGGGACACCACCGCGGTGGCCGGCTCAACACCGGTGACACCGGCGCTGCCGGCGCGCAGGCGCACCGGGGTGCTGGCGGAGTCGTAGGCGGATTCGATCCGTGCGGAGGCGCCCAGCAGGGTGGGGAAGATCAGGGTGTCCAGCGCGCACCAGGTGTAGAGCTGTTCGCCGTCCACTTCGAAGCGGTGCCGGGTGGCGCGCTGGGTCAGTCCCATCCCGACGATCCGGCCTGATCCGTCGTACTCGACGTCGGGCATGGCCGCAAGCGCGTCACGGACTTCTCCGACGGGGCGGCCCGTGGCCGCGGCAAGGTCCGCTGCGTCCACAGGGTCGCCCAGTGCGAGGAGTCTCAGCAGTGGCAGCCACAGCCAGGGCTGCATGCCGGTTTCGGCAGAGGCGAGGCGGTCGGTGACCTGGCTGACGTTGTTCGTCATCGTTCGTTTCCTTCAGGTGGGGACTTAGCTGGGAGCTGGCAAGGGTCAGGAGGCGCAGCAGGATAGTTTGGAGACGTCGGTGGTGAAGGACTGTGCGGCGATTTTGATCCCTTCGGCCATGGTCAGGTAGGGGGACCAGAGGTTCGCGACCTGGTCCACGGTCATCCCTGCCTCGAGGATGTACACCCCGGCGGCGGCCAAATCCCCGGCTTCCTTGCCGACCGCGGTGATCCCGACGATGCGTCCGGTGCTGTTGTCGGCAACGATTTTGATGAAGCCGCGGGTGTCCCGGTTCACCAGTGCCCGGGGAACGTATTCCAGGGGCAGGACCCGGCATTCACACCGGATGCCCGCCTCGTTGGCTTCCTTGTCGGTCATGCCGACCGCGGCCAGCGTCGGGCTGGTGAACGTTACGCGGGGCAGGTGCCGGTAGTCGACCTGACGGTCGGCGTTGTTGAAGGCGTTTTCCACCATCAGGGTTCCGTGAGCGGACGCGACGTAGACGAATTCCCGGTGCCCGGTGACGTCCCCTGCGGCCCAGATCCTGGGGTTGGAGCTGGCGAGGGTGTTTTCGACCAGGATCTGGCCGGTGTCGCCGGTTTTGACGCCGACGGCGTCCAGGTTCAGTCCGTCGGTGACGGGGCGGCGTCCGGTGGCTACCAGCAGCTTCGCGGCGCGGAATTCCTCCTGGCCCCCGGCGACCGTAGCGGTCGCAATGATTTCTGCGGTGGCCGGATCTGTGCGGACCGATGTCACGGCTGCGCGGCGGACGACACGGATACCCTCGTCGGCGAAGACGCCCATCAGGGCACGGGAGGCTTCCGGTTCCTCGTGCGAGGCAAGCCTGGAGCGGACCAGCAGGGTCACTTTCGATCCGAGGCGGGCAAAGAGCTGCGCCTGTTCCAGGGCCACGTATCCGCCGCCGAAGACGATCAGGGACTCCGGCACCTCGTTCAGTTCCATCGCGGTGGTCGAGGTCAGGTAGTTGACTTCATCCAGTCCCGGCACCGGGGGTGCCCACGGGGTTGAACCGGTCGCGACCAGGTAATGGGCGGCGGTCAGGGACTCGCGTGCGCCGTCAGGTCCGGTGATTTCCAGGACAGGTTCCTCCGGGGTGCCGGCGAACACCGCGGTGCCATGACGCAGGTCCCACCCGTAATCGGCGGCCAGATCAACGTATTTATCCGAGCGCATGGTTTCAACGAGGGAGCGTTTCCCGTCGATCAGCGCGCCCATGTCCACCGGGGCCGCCGTGGTGCTGATCCCGGGGAACCTTCCGGTCCCGTCCAATGCGACATGGCGGGCTTCTGCGGCTGCCAGGAGGGCTTTGGAGGGAACACACCCGGTGTTCACGCAGGTCCCGCCTACCGTGGAGCGTTCGATCATCACGACCCGCTTGCCCAGCTTGGTGGCCCGGATGGCGGCGGCGAAGGCGCCGCCGCCGGAACCGATCACGGCTAAATCGAAATCCGGTGCTGCCTCAGGCATTGGTCCTCCATGGAGTCTTGGATGAACACCCGAGGTGTTCTTCTGGTGCGTGCTGTCCCCAGTTTGCACCTTCCCCTGCACGGGAAGGTCAAGAGCGGAAGCGAAGAGTTGGGTGTTTGCTACGGAAGTGTTGTGTCAAGGAATGCCTTAAGGGCATCGGTCTTCATGGGCCGGGCGTCGGCCCGGCCCAGGATGTCGCCGTCAGGTGCGATGACGACAGTGCTGTCCAGGGATGTGACCGCGTACTTTTGGGTGAGCTCCCCGGTTTGGTCGACAACGAAGGGGTATCCGGGTGTGTCGGCCAGTTCACGGAACTCGTCCACCTGGGTTTTGGTGTTCTCCGGGGTTACGTCCACGGCGACGAAGTCTGCCTTGTCGGCGTATTGCTGTTCCAGTTCCTTCATCGCTTTTGCTTGCGGAACGCAGGTATAGCACCAGCTGGCCATGAAATACAGCACTGTCGGGCGGGTGGAGGGGACGGTGACGGCCTTGCCGTCCACGGCTGTGAGCTCGATCCTGTCCACGTTGTTTTCGCCCACCGGGCCGGCGGCTGGAGGGGTTTCGCTCCCGCGGTTCAGTGCTGTGAGGGAAAGGATCAGGATGAGTGCCGCGGCGGCTATAACGGCGGTTATGGTGAAGATTCGCCGGTGGTTTTTGGTCGTTGTCATGGGTTTCCTTGCTGGTTGGTGCGCCCTGGCGCTGTGTCGGGAAGAAGGGGTTCCGGGCTGCAGCACGATTCTGGGCTGTCGCTGCTGTCAGCCTCCTCCGCGGGTCCGCTGTTGTGCTGGGCCTTGCTGTTGTTGCGGCGCCGGAGGGACAGGGCAAGGGCGGCGAGGACGGCGGCTACCGCGGTGAGGGCGATGATCGGCCAGTTGCCCGAGATGAAACCGGACAGCACGGTGCTGGCTTCGGTGACCGCCCCGCTCATGATCCCTCCGGCCTGCCCGCCGGAGAGGGCCGGCACCCAGTAGAGCAGCAGGTAGATGCCCGCGAGGATGAGCGCGGCTCCGCCGAGACGGTTGACGAAGGGCAGCAGCTTTCGGACGTGGCGTGCCAGGGCGTCGCGGGCCACCGCTGCACCGAGGGACAGAAGTACCAGCACCACCGAGGAGCCCAGGGCGTAGGCGGCGAAGACCGCCAGCAGTCCGGCCAGGCTTCCGGTGGACACGGCCTGGGCGACGACAGCGAGCAGCAGGGCCAGGCTGCAGGAGAGCGCGGCCACCGCGTATGCCACGCCGTAGCCGAAGACGGCCCTGAGGCCCGATCCGGTCCCGTCCGTCTTCAGAATCCGGGGCAGGTTCAGCTTCGTCCCGGGCAGTTGCCATCCGAACACCATGCCAAGGCCGGCAACCACAATGACGGCTCCGATCAGCGCTGCCGCCCAGGGCAGCGCCGACGCGACCGACCGCAGGCCCACAGCGGCGAGCAGGCCGGCGGTAACAAAGACGGTGGCGAAACCGGCGCTGAGGGCAACCCCGGCCCGAAGACCTGCAAGCAGCGGCCGTTTCCGTCCCTCGCCGGGGCCGGAACCAATGAAGTACGCCAGATAGGTTGGCAGCATCGCAAAGCCGCAAGGATTCACCGTGGCCAGCATCCCGGTCAGAAACGCCAGACCCAAAACCCCCGTCATGCCCGTGACCCTGCATCCTTAGCGGCAGAAGCACCGCTCCGGTGGAGCCCGAACCGCTCCTGCTCCGGCGATAAACGGCTTCTTGGCCTCAAACCGGCCGCGGACAGGCTGTCCCCCGGACGGGAGCGGGCGCAGCAATCCGTCTGCGGGCTGGTCCGGCGCTGCGCCTGCAAAAGCAGGAGCCCCGCGGCAAGGGCTGCGGCGGCGACCATCCAGAGGTTGCCAGCCCTTGCGCCGGCTGCAGTGAGTACACCGGCTGCGCCTGTCAGAGCGGGTATCCCGCAGCACACGAGCGCCACCATCACAACACCAAGGGAGGACAGTAGAGCGCCGGTCGCAAGCACCAGGACAGGGCGCTCCCGGCCGTTCGCTTTTATTGACATGATCATCCCTTCCAATGTCCGGTCCCGTGTCAGCCCCAACAGGGGGCCGGACACAAAACCGGACGGCCAGTAGTCCGTTTCAACCCATCATTGACCTTCCACCGCAGGGGAAGGTCAAGCAGAGTCGCAGCGCCTGTCTCGGCACAGGTCCGGCGCGAAACCTTCCAGTACAATGGAATGGTTATGTGCGTTTTCGGAACGAAATTAGGGAACCGAAATGCGAATTGGTGAAGCTGCTGACGCTGTCGGCATGACTACGAAGACGATCAGGTTTTACGAGGACCGGGGGCTGCTCCCGCCGGCTGAACGTTCCGCGAACGGATATCGCGACTACTCGCACGACACTCTCAGCCGCCTCGAATTTATCCGCCGCAGCCAGATCGCCGGGCTTACCCTGGCGCAGATCCAGGGCATTCTGCGGATCCGCGATGACGGCATTACGCCGTGCACCCATGTTCGGGACGTCTTGGGGAAACAGCTGATGGACCTGGACCGGAAAATCGCGGAGCTCACGGCGCTTCGGGTGACCGTGGCCGAACAATATGCCACCGCCGAGGGGGCCGACCCTCAGCGCTGTGATGCTGAACAAATCTGCAGTTACATCTGACCGCCTCTGGGTGAGGCCCTTCGCCTAGCCGGCTCCCGTCGCGGCCAGTGCCGTCCGCAGTTCCGCAGCGTCTGGCTCCACAGCCCGGAAGACCTCCGTGCCGGCGGCGTCCAGGACCACAGCGGTGCTTACCTGGTTTATGCCATAGGCGGTAATGAGCCGTGTATCGGTATCAGAGGCAAAGGCCAGGGATGACGCCCCGTTTCCGGCCAGGAATTCCCGGATTTGGTCGGCCGTTTCGTAGGGCGCGATGTCCACGGCGACATAGTTCACGGCAGCGGGAGAGCTTCGCTGGACCTCGGCGAGCACCCGGGTTCCCGGCCCGCAGGCGCCGCACTCAATGGAGAAGAAAAAGAGCACGCTCGGTTTCGATCCCGGCACCGACACCTGCTCCCCCTGGCTTGTCAGGGCGGTAAACCCGGTGCCCAGCGCCGGGTCCTCCCCCGCCCCGGCTTCCCGCGTAGCCGGGTTGGACGTCAACGATACGAGCAGTGCTGCTGCTGATGCGGCGGCAAGCAGCAGTGCGAGGAGATTCCGCACTGAGGGCCATTTCGGCGGCGCCGGAGCCCCGTCCGTTCGCGCGGCCGGACGGGTCGTCATCGGTTGGTGCGCGCCGTGATTCTGCCCGGGACGGGATCTGGACCTGACCCGGCACCGGGGGCGCAGCAGTCCTCCGTGTCCCCTGAAGCGGCTTTCCGGCGGCGCTGGAGCGCCCGGACCAGGACGCCCGCGGCCAGGAACGCGGCGGCGGCAATGACCCATGGATTTGCCAGAACGGAGCCCGCCGCGCCCAGGGCGCCGGCCGCGATTAGCAGCGGCAGCCCACAGCACAGCACATGGAGCAGGAAAAAACCGCCGACAGCCCACGCTGTCCGGTTGCTCCGGTCCTTTGTCGTAGTTGGCACGCGGGTTCCTCTCAGCGCTCCGGGATCCTGACAGGGCCGGAGCCGTCGCAAATTGTCAGGCTCTTAGACCCAGTGTTGACCTTCCCCTATAGCGGAAGGTCAATACCGGTAAGGGAAATGCCCTCAAATGGGGGCTGATCCTGGGAGTGCTAAACCGTTCGACCGCCCTATTGGCGGGCGGCGAGAAGCTCCTCCATGTACCCGATCTCGGACAGCTGGGCCGTGGCAATGGAGCGGGCCAGGGAGGTCACGGCTTGATCATCGGTGCGGGCAAGGATTGCTTCTGCCATCTCGACCCCTGCCCCGTGATGCTCAATCATCAGCTCAAGGTAGAGCTTCTCCGCTTCTATGCCGTCGGCCTGACGGAGTCTGGCCAGGTCCTGGGGAGTGGCCATTCCCGGCATCGGAGTGACGCCGGAAGTCCCGTTCGTTTCCGTTCCGCCGTGAGTGCCATGGCTGCCGGCCCAGGCCATCGAGGGTTCGGATCCGGCCTGGGGCAGGCCCCATACCGAGAGCCAGCCGTACATCTGGCCGGACTGCTGCTGCTGGGACCGGGCGATATCGTAGGCCAGCTGGCCTATTTCGGGGTCCTCGGTGCGGTCCCGGACCGTCAAGCTCATGTCCACGGCCTGGAGATGGTGGGTCTGCATATCCCGGGCGAACCCGGCCTCCGGGCTGCCTTCGCCTGGGACTCCGGTCCGCGCAGTCAGGCGTCCAACCGCCCACCCGGCGAGCAAGACCAACACCAGCGCGGCACCGGCAGCGGTAACGCGCCAAAACATAGATTTTGCCGTCATCACTTGCGCCCAGGGGCGTCCAGTCCCCCCGTGCAAGTGGCTCCAGGCTCGGGTGCATCCGGTGACTGCCAGTATTTGGAGACAAAAAGTTCGATCCGCTCGTCCTCTGGCGAGTCAACCCCGACCTGCGCTCCCCAAGCTGTGAGCATGATGGGCGAGCTGGTTCCTTCCAAGGGCGAGAGCACGGCATAGGTGTCAGGAAGTGCGCCCTGCAGTGCTTCGGCCTGCGCAGCGGTGATCCTTGCCGGGTCGTACGTGGCCCAGATGGCCCCGTGCTCGAGTGCGTGGACAGCATTCTCGTCCGGTACCGGCTGGCCGTAGACGCCGCAGTTGAGCCAGACCGGCGAGTGGTCCCCACCAACCGGCGGAGCCTGTTGATAGCTGACCGGGTCCTTGACATGGTTCGCGCTGAGGCCGCTGAAAGTCTGCAGGCCGGTAACCTCAATGTCCCCACGGGCCTGCGGCGCTGGATCGTTCACCAGGGCGAGCAGGACCAGGCCGACCACCACTCCGACCGCTGTAAGGGAACCGATCACGGCGGCGATCCTGCGTCTCGTAGCCCGCCGCGCCTGCTGTGCCTTCACCAATGCCAGTTTGGCAGCGCCGTCTTGACGTGCCTGTTTGGATGACTTGCCGCTCGTCATAAGGAACCTCGTGGAGCGGTGCAAGGGTTATGTTGCATGTCTTCTGTTTCCATTCTGCCTGCCCGGGACGGGCCGTACCGCTGATCCGGGCGCTGGATGTGATGTTCTTCCCTCCAGTGTTGACCTTCCCCCGCGGTGGAAGGTCAATACTGGGGTGGAAATGCCATCAACAGGGTGTTTCCCGGGCGGTGCGCCGAACTCTGCCAGCCGGCCGGCCCATTCAAGTTCACCTGGCAGAGGTGGGGAACCCATCAGTGACGGCCCTTCGGCCGTCTTGGGGTGAAGCCCCTGAACCGCTATGCAGCCATGTCCGGTGCGTGCGGGCAGGGGCCGGGTTATTGTTCCTGACCCGAATCCGACAGCTAACCCCGCAGGCGCCGGCAGAAGGACATTTTGTGAACATCCACACTCCTGCCGGGGACTCCCCTGTGCCCGGTACGCACCCGCCCGCCACGGCAAGGCCCGCCAGTGGGCGGCGCCGCGCCGCACCACTTCAGGGCAGGCGCCGGGCGGACCCGTCCGCTGACGGGTCATCACGCCACCGTGGACGCAAGGCCGCGCTGGCAGTCATTGCCTCCAGCGTAGCCCTGACAGCGTCGCTGGCCTCCGCCCACGCAACCACCCCGCGCGCCACTACCCTCCCCCAAACACAAGCAGCAGGAACCACCGCGCCAGCGGATTATGTGCCCGTGGCTGCCGCCGCCGGAGCGCAGCTGAACTTCGAACGGACCGAGGTGACAACCAGCCCAAGCCCTGCTGCTCCGCCGCAACAAAAGACGCATGCCGCAGAAACAGCTTCCCCCGACAAGGCAACAGCACCCCCGCAGGGTTCCGTAAAGGCGGCTCCAGCTCCCCCGCAGGTTTCCGTAAAGGCGGCTCCAGCGCCGGGAGCCAGGCTCAGCTCCCCGGTACTAAATCCGGTGACCAATTCTCCATTTGGATACAGGACCAATCCGCTGACCGGGTCGGCAGGTGAACTGCACACCGGCCAGGACTTTGCCGCCGGCTGCGGCACGGAAGTCTTCAGCGCCGGCAAGGGCACAGTCATCGAAGCGGGATTCAGCCCCTACGGCGGCGGCAACCGCATTGTCATTGAGCATGGGAACGGCCTCCAAACGACCTACAACCACCTCGAAACGATCGGTGTACAGATAAACCAAGCGGTCGAAACCGGCTCGCGGATCGGGATTGCCGGTACAACCGGCAACTCCACCGGCTGCCATCTGCACTTCGAAGTTGTTGTCAACGGCCAGACAGTCGATCCCTCGGCCTGGTTGTAAATACCGGCGCCAGCGCCTCCGGTTCTGCCGCATACCCCCAGATGGGCACCCGGAGAGTGCGGCATCCGGAAATTACGGAAGGGCTGAAATTGAGGTTACGGACGGGACCTCCCGGGACCGCGACGGTGGCGGCATGGAGCGCGGGCGTTCTTGCCGCTGCCGTCATGGCTGCCCTGGCCGGTGTGGGCTACTCCGGTTCAGCCCAGGACCGTTTACTGTCGGACCCCGGCGCAGTTGTGCGCTGGGGTCTGCCGCCGGTCCTGGTACTGCATCACCTCGCGTTGGCTGCTGTCGCCGGGACGTTGATTTTCGCCGCTGCTATCCTGCCCCGGCACCATGGTCCCAAGGAGCACCCTTCAATCAAGGTGGCGCTGAGAGTAGTGGCGTGGGCAGCGGGGGTATGGGTGCTGGCCGCGGCGGCGGTTCTCCTGCTGACGTATGCCGATATCGCAGGCCGGCCTCTGAGCGGCGACGCCGAGTTCACGGACCAGCTCTGGCTGTTCGTCACCGACGTCGCGGCCGGCAGGGCCCGGCTGGCCATCCTGGTCATCGCCGTCCTGGTCAGTATGCTGGTCGTCGCCGTGCGCTCAGCCGTTGCGCTCCTGGCTACCGCCGTGCTCGCGCTTTGCAGCATCATCCCGGCCACTGCAGCAATCGGCCATGCTGCGGGAAGCGTTGATCACATCGGCGCCAGTAATGCCCTGGGCCTGCATGTGGTGGCAGGAACCGTATGGGTCGGAGGCATCATTGCCCTTGCCGCCGCCATTCCCGCTCTCACCCGCCCGGGAACGGGCCACACAGCAGCACAAACCGTCCTCCGGCGCTTTTCGGTCCTCGCCGGCCTGACCTTTGCCTTGGTCGTTGTCACGGGGACCATCAGTGCGCTCTACCGTCTGGGCAGTATTGACGGGCTGGTTTCCCCCTACGGCGCGTTGCTCCTGTCCAAGACGGCCGGGACCCTGCTCCTCGGGCTGTTGGGCCTAATTCATCGGCGACGGGTCATACCGGCATTGGCTGTTTCTGGCCGCCTGCCCCGTCTGCTGTGGCAGGTACTTGCGGTCGAACTGCTGATCATGGGCGCTGTCATGGGCCTTGCGGTCGCTCTGGCCCGCAGCCCCTCACCCGTGCCGCTGGAACCAGACCCGGACGCTACTCCAGCCCAGATCCTCACCGGATACCTGCTGCCTCCTGAGCCCGATATCACTGTGTGGTTCACCCAGTGGCGGCCTGACTGGCTGTGGATCACTGCAGCTATCCTCGCAGCGCTCTCCTACGGGCGGGCATACACAAGTGCCCGTCGAGCCAGGATCGCGTGGCCCAAACGCTGCCTGCTTAGCTGGTTCAGTGCCCTGATACTGCTGACCTTTATCACCTCCGGACCTCCCGCCGTATACGGCCCCGTCCTGCTTAGTGTCCATGTCGCCGGAACGATGGGAATGGCCCTGCCGATACCGTGCCTCCTTATGGCTGCACGGCCCTTGAAGCTGGCCCTGAAAGTTCTGCCGGAACGGACTGACGGCAGCGTTGGGCCACGGGAAGGCATTCTGTGGTTTGCACATATGACTGCCAAACCAGGGCCGCTGATTTCCGGACTGACTCTGGGATCGCTGACCGTCCTGTTTTATCTGACACCTGCCCTTGAACTGAGCCTCCGCGAACATCTGGCGCACGAAACCAGCTTGGTACTTTTTCTCACCGCCGGCGTTTTCTTTGTCACTGCGATCCGGTCCGGTAGTGAAAAACCAGGATCCCGGAATTTCAGGAACGCTGCCCTCACCGCAACATCAGCAGCAATTGGAGCGACAGGCCTTCGTTTCCTCAAGCCTGCAGGAATTGAACAGGAATGGTTCGCAGGTCTTGCACGCACATGGGAACCCTCCGCGGCTGCTGACCAACACCGCGCCGGTCTGGTACTGCTCCTCGCCGGCGCGCTCTCAGCAATCCTCATCACCGTCTCCCACAGCAGGACCACCTCCAAGCCGGACCGACCACACGGGAAAACGACGGCTCAGGACCACACAACAGCAGAGGAGTGATTCGAATGCCCACCCGCAGCATTGACCACTCCCGCGGAACCGAGAGGGACCCTGGCCACCGAGGTAAACGCTGAGGGTTCTCGATTCAGCTGGTCTTGAAATCCATCGTTCTAGAAAATGAAAATGCGCGTTGTTGGTTCCGTCACTGCTCTCCGTCACGCATTGATTGCAGGTAGCGTCTGATCCGGAAAGCCCGCCGGTCCCCCATGGATGGGCTTCTTTCCCCCGGCGCTGGATCGATGGAAAATGGTCCAGCCGCGACATAGCCGGTGAGGCGCGGGGACAATGACCGTATGAGGATAGAGCTGCTCCACATCGAGGACTGCCCCAACACGGCAAAAGCACTTGAGCAGGTGGAAGCTGCCCTGGCAGCCATGGGGCATGAAGATGTCTCAGTCCATCTGCGGCACATCAGATCCCCGGCCGATACAGCAGGGACCGGATTTGCCGGTTCGCCTACGATCACAGCAGACGGAGCCGACATCTTCCCCGACGGAGCACCCAGCAACGATCTCGCATGCCGGATTTACCCCACACCCGAAGGTCATGCCGGTGTACCGACGGTCTATCAAGTGATGGAAGCCCTGAGGAATCATGGCCTCTGACACTTACCGCCAATGTTCCTGTTGCGGGCGAACAATGCAACGCGAAAAACTTCATGCCCTCGGCACCGAACCGGCGTATATTTGCCGACGATGCGGGCTCTGGATCGCCTTGCGGCTCCGTACCCCAACCTGAGTCACGCCACTCAACGCCCGTCCTGCTTACAGCGGCAGAGGAAAATTTAACCAGCGTTTCGCGGGGCGAACATGATTACTGCCACTCCGAGCAGGCAGATGACGGATCCCGCCACGTCCCACCGGTCGGGCCTGAACCCGTCAAAGACCATGCCCCAGGCCAACGACCCGGCAACGAACACACCACCGTACGCGGCGAGGATCCTGCCGAAGTGTGGATCAGGCTGCAGCGTCGCGGCAAACCCGTAGATACCGAGGGCTATGACTCCCAGCCCGGCCCACCACCACTCCTTGCCCTCCCTGACGGCCTGCCAGACCAGCCAGGCCCCTCCAATCTCAGCAGCGGCGGCCAAGACGAATAACAGGACAGTTCTTGTAATGGTCACCGTTCCATCATGAATGCTTGGGTACGGACCGGCGGATTGTGCTGAGGTTGCCTGAATTTCCGTGCTGACCACTGTTGACAAAAACACTCGGTGAGCAGGACTTCGGACATTCGTGCACTCACCTTCGGAAAATGACAGCGGACTACGTTAGTCCGGGAACCCCGTTGATTCTTGGAACTATGTACCGAAACTGGGTGCGTTGGCACCGATAGTCATTGATAGTTGCGAGACGAGGAGCACGATCGTCATACTCCCTGACTGCGCCCAGTTGGGGCACACCCCAACCTGACGTCAGGAAACATTGAAATGACCGTCAGAATAGGGTGCGAAAACCAGTTCCTGCACATGCCTGGTGAACAGTCTTAGATTCGAACCCGACAGCCGACCTTGGTGATGAGCTTGTGGGGTGCCCTGCCATGTTTTCGGGAACCTGCGTGAGAAGGACGAATTGGCCATTGACACTTGTCGGCGACACAAGCCTGGGAGGAAGTCAACTAGGGAGGAGGTCTCTCGTTCCTCGGAGATCAGCACAGGCTCGGACAACACTGCCGAGGACCTGCTGATCCCGCCCCGGGTGAGAGCGTAATCTAGAACCTTAGAAAGCTGGGCTGAGTGAGCAGCCGCACGACTGACACTCCGCGATCAGATTGTGCCTCTAAGTGAAATGCATGCCTGTAGGAGGTGCTGTGAGATCGATTCGCGTAGGATCCCGCAAACTGGTCGCAAGTCCTGTCCTGGCAAGTTACTGGTTTGTCGCATCGGAACGGCAGCGGATTTACCATGGCAAACTAGACGGCCAGCCTGGCCCGTGGTCAGCGGACCCCATCCTTACTGCCCACCGCTTTACAAACGCCTACCGTGCAGCGGACCGGGTGTCCCAGGATCTTATCCGTGTTCAGTATGAGGGACCTCAAGACCCCGACAATATCCTGCTGCGGACGCTGCTGTTTCGCTTTTTCAACAAACCGGAGACCTGGTGCCTGATTGAAGAGGCCGTCGGGGTTCTCTCTACAGCGACGTTCGACACTGGTGTCCTCGACGGCGTTCTGGAAGATGCGATGGGGCGCGGTGAGCGGGTGTACTCCCCCGCGTACATCATCCCACCCCCGCCCTTCGGGGCGCAGCGCAAACATCTCAACCACCTTCGGCTCATCGATCACATCCTGGCTTCCGGAGCCGGCAAAGAAATAGCTGGCGCTTCCAGCCTCCAACAGGTCTACAAGATTCTTTCTGCCTATCCCTCGCTCGGGCCATTTTTGGCCTTCCAGCTGACCATTGACCTGAACTACTCCACCCTCATCGACTTCGACGAGAACGAGTTCGTAGTTGCCGGACCCGGTGCCAGGAGCGGACTCGCGAAATGTTTCCTTGATACTGACGGTTTTGGGCCCGAAGACGTGATCCGCTGGATGGTTGACCACCAGGAAGAAGAATTTGAACGTTACGGGCTTGACTTCCAGGATCTTTTCGGCCGCCCTCTAAAAATGATCGACTGCCAGAACCTATTCTGCGAAACGGACAAATACGCCCGAGTAGCCCACCCCGAGGCCGCTGGTATCGGTGCGAGGGTACGCATTAAACAGAGGTACGTCCCCGGCCGTGCGGTTGCCGCTCCCTTCTTTCCACCAAAGTGGGGGATCAACGACGCTGTGGAGAAGGAGCTGGCCAGCAACGGTCAGGCTAATGCTGGGGAGGACCGGCGGGGAGATGCTGTGGTCCTTGGCACGGTCAGTGCTCCTGTGCTTGCCTTCGGGTAACAAACTCTCTGGCGGCGGCACCCAGATCACTGTCCCCCAGCAAAGCCAGACGGGGCTCAAGATCTTCGGCAGTGCTTCCCCGTTTGAAGGACCAAAAAATATCAATCGCCCGAACGTAAGCGACGAGCATCGGGTCGCTGAACGGGATGTGCAAACCGTCGAGGTCGGCCCCGGCCCGGAGCTGATGCTCCAGGTCCATCCACTGCCCGTGAGCTTCGGCGGACCTTTCCCAGTCGGTGTCGTAGCGAAAGCTGCCGCCTGGGCTTTCATAGTCGACGGCCCCTGCCTGGCTGCCGAGCATGGTTCGGGCCCTGTCTTCAAACTCGCAGTAGAGGTGCAGTGACGAGGTGAAGAATGTCAGCTCACCCATCTCAAGGTGCAGCCACCTGGCCATCATCTCCAGCAGGACGCTCCACTCGAAGGCATTGATGGCAGAGAAACCGAACCAGATGTCGGTGCTGCGCGCCACCACGTTGAGGTTCAGCCGTCCGTCCCGGACCAGGAAGTGCAGCCAATTGTTGCAGGGAATGTCCGCGCTGTCCCCGAAATCAAGCTCCGGGTCAAACAGGCCCATGACGGCACGCCGTGATGATGGGAAAGCCTTGAGCTGGCTGTGGACTTCCGCTACCTGGTCGACCCCGTGCCAGCTACGAAGCCGCGGGCCGTAACCGGCCCGCCAGGTTTTCCCGCCGTCATCGGAGTACTGCGGCGCGCGCCTTAGATATGGGGTGAGATAGCCGAGGTCGTTGCGGCCGGCTAAGACCCACATCGTTTCCGCGATGGCCGCGAAGGGGTTGTTGTTCCGACCTGGTGTGTGCAGGAAACGGTCCTGGGGTCTTTGAATGACGAAGGCTTGCGTGGGAAGTTCTATGGCTGCCCCGTTGCGGCTGTCCACCCGTTTTCCTTCGGCGAGCAGACTGGCAAGCATGCCTTGGAAGGCGTCGTCAATAGTGTGGAAGGCTCGCATGCTCCGGCTTGTGCCTTAGCCTGCGAGCAGTTCGCGGTCGCGCAGAGCGTTCAGCAGAAACGCCGTGACGTCTGAGGGCGCCCCTTGGGGGACGCGGACGGTAAGGTCCTCGTGCGCCTTCGCCAGCTGCTGATAGCCATCCAGGACGGGGTCGGAGTTATTGGCATCGTCCTCGTATGTCTTGTCGAACAGGAAGACGACGGACGCGTCCAGCTGGGACCAGATGCTCTCGATCAGGTTCCGGAACGTTGCTTCAGTGATGCCGGCTGCGGGGAAGTCACCGCTGTACCAGCCGTAGGCCATGGTGGACCACCACCAGCGGTCCAGTACGACTGCCTGCGTTGCAAGCAGCTCGTTGATGCGGGGAACGCTCTCGGCATGGCATGCGAGGTGGGCAAGCTGTTTTGCGACACCGGACGCGGGGGCACGATATCCGGACTCCAGCATGGAATAGGTTTCGTCCGTGAAGGTGCTTAGCCCGCTGGGCATGTGGACGTGGGCGGTCGAATTCCGGTCCAGTGCCTGGCGGAGGGCATTCGTCTGGGTGCTTTTTCCCGTCTTGTCCAGGCCTTCCAGGACGATGAGAGTGCCGGGTTTCAGTGAGTGGTTCATCGTCGTACATTCCCCTAAATGTTGTTGATGGTTGCTGCTTCAGCGCCGAAGGCGATGAGGTACTCCACTGGAAGCCAGCAGTATCCGCCAAGACCCCAGTCCGTCCCCCAGCTGTTCTTGATCAACAGAAGCCTTCCGCTGACCGGATGGGTCGCTGCCCCAACGCACGTCACCGCGTGATAGCCCCCCACGGTGGCCCTGACGTCGGGCACGGCGACGATGCCGTAGATATCGGGCTCGCGGAACTCATCGGAGACCTCCACGATGAGGATGATCGGCCGAGACCGGGCCAGCGCGTCTTCGAGTTCGTCTTCGATGCCGTCATGGTGAAGCGTAAGGGGTGTGAGGCCAGCGCGGTTCCAGGGAGGTCGCCCAAGGCCAGTCGGCGGGTCTTCTGTACCCGCACCCAGTGTCGGCTTATAAGGCCAGGAGGCCAGTTCTGGCTGCCCGTAACCGCTAAGGGCAGGGCCGATGTTCCCTAAGACCATCCCACCGCGGGAGGTGTGGCCTGCCGCAGTCGCCTGCCACCACAGCGCCTCCGGGGCCAGGTGCTGTACCGGCGAGGCGGTCTGCAGCGCTTCGTGCCCGACGGAGGAGGCGAATGCTACGCAGGTGGGGCGGAGCCCTTGGTCCAATATGCTGCCGCCCACTAACGGGCGAAGATCAATGTCGTCCCGCATCATTAATCCCACTCAGTTCCTTCCGCCTCATCACGGGCAAACGCGGCAATAAGACGCCGACGGAACTCAACTTCAGGCACACCGCGCACATGGGTAGTGACCTTGACACGCGACACCGGAGCATCCGGACGAACCGGCCTGACGTGGTTCAACTGAATGGCTTCATCCCCGGGAGCATCCGCAGTGTAGGCAACCAACCGGGTCACAGCACCACCAACAGCCGTTACCCCCGCCTGATATGGCTCCTGCACCAACCGGTCCTGCAGAAGGGACACAACATCCGAGGCCGCAGCCATGGCCGGGAACGGAACAACCTCGCCGCCCCCCGGCGAGGTTGCGGCATCCGCGAACGCCTTACCCCCGGTGAACGGCGGAGGCGCAGGACGAAACAGGTGGATCGTAGCCTCCGGCTGTGCCTCCTCGGCATACCACCGGTACCCCGTGGCCGGATATTCAGTGAGACGCAGCAGGATGGCATCCCCGACGAAAGCTTCGATTTCAGCGTGATCCTCGGGGTGCTCTACGATCCACACGTCGCCCCGGGCGTTCGGCAGCTTGAGCCCACCCGTCAACCGTTGCTTGATGGCCGCGGGCTGGATCTTCAGCAGCTGGTTGCCGTTGGACGGAGTAATCAGCCGGGTGTTCATAAGCTGCCGCACCGTAGCCTCGTAACTGACGTGCATGTCACGCGCCGCCTGGTAGACCTGCTCGGGATCAACTGCCTGCCCGCGCCTTATCCCATACCGGCGCGCAACGGGATAAAGCAGTTCAAGCGGCATCAGGAAATGCGCAGCGAAAACCTGTGCATCCAGCTCACGTGCCTCGCCGTGCTGGTGCCCGAACACGGCCTCATCGGTATCAAGACTCAGCACGTCCTGATCCATATACCAGTGCCCGAGTTCATGGGCGGCCGTATAGCGTTGCAGCGACGCCGGCCGGGCACTGTTAATCAGCACCCCGCCGGGATCTCCCGGCAAAACAGCGCCAAGGAGGTCCTTCAGCGGTTGGAACCGCAGCATCAGACCGGCGTCCTCAATCGCCTCAAAGGGGTCAACCGGCTCAGACTGGTCAATCCCGAGTTCATTGAGTGCAGTGTTCGCCGCTTGAACAGCCTTAAGCTGACTCAAGAACCCTCCTTCCGTACATGAGGCCGAGGGCCGCGCGGCACCGGTCCGGCGGCCAGGAACTCTGCGAAGCGGAGCACCTGGTCCTTATCTTCGTCCGACAAATCACGAGTAGCGCGGTACAACGCGCCGTCGGCTGCCGCGACCGGCGCCTCGTCCTCGCCAAGCAGCCACTCCACGCGACGACGGTAAAGCCGGGCAAGACGACGCAGCTCCAGGGCGGAAACACCCCTCTTGCCTGCCTCCATGGCGTGAACACTCGTCCGGGGAATCCCGAGCGCTCCGCTGACCTCCTCCTGTGTGAGTCCAAGCGACTCCCGGGCCTCCCGTATTCGGGAAGCTACAACTTGCAGCTCGTTATCTGACACAATCTCCTCCTTTCAACATGACGACGAACGCCACGGCGAAGCCACCTTCATGGCTGAGGGCGACGCTCCAATCAGTAATCCCCAATTCTTTTGCCCGGGCTCTTGCTGAGCCCGACAGCTCCATCGTTGGAACCCCGTTCTCATCCCGGCGCACACCAATATCCAGCAGCGCAATCGAGCCGATCCCCTGCCCCAGGGCTTTCATGGCCGCTTCCTTCGCCGCCCAACGGGCACCCAGCCGTGCAGGATCGGCCTGGCAGTCCTCCTGCTCCTCCTGAGTGAACGCGAGGTCAAGAAAAGTCCTGTCCTCCTCGAGCATCCTCGCGATACGGCCACAATCGACCAGGTCAACACCGGTGGTGATGGGTGCGCTCATCATGCCGATGCGGCAGCGGCGGCTTCGCTGCCGCTGCCGAGCGCAGCCTTGGCGTCGGCGAGGATATCCGCCACGCCTGACTTTCCCGAATAATCACCGTGTTCCGCATTGGCGTGGCCGGCAACTACGGCCAACTCCCCTACAGTGAAACCAGTCTGCTGGCAGAGGAACTCCTGCAGCCTGGCTAGGCCGATAAGGTTGCCGTATCCGCGGGTGATGAGGTGCCAGTGGCGGTAAACGGCGAGGAGGGACAACGCCCCGGCGCGGACGCTGAGGTCGATATGCACCAGACAGGGGAAACCTTGGGTGCGAGTGTCGGTCAGTGCATATTCTTCCAACCCTCCCCCTGCGCCATCAGCTTCGCCGGCCACTGCGATGTCGCTGTAATTCGAGGCCCTCAGATTCCTGCGTCGATCTTTCCGCAATGCCTCGATCCGGGCGGCCAGTTGGTTTGTACCCGTCGCGCTCTTGCCCGGCCAGGAGACCATCCGTGAAAAATACGTTCCTGCCCTGTTGGCGGGGATCCGTCGGAGTGTCGGCAGCGTATCCAAGTACGCCTCATACAGCTCCCTTGCGGCCCCGTCGAGGAGGGCAGTCTCCTCACTGGACGACTCCGGGGAAAAATCCAGACCGGGATCGTTGTAAAGAGCGGAAGGGAAAATGGTATTCGCGACCGTAAAGACGCCATGCCTGCCACGGCTGCGCAGCGCCCCGTCGACTACCGCGGACACCTCGGGATGGGCACCATCGTGCGGGGCGCTGATTGAGACCAGCGTGTGGGTCGCTGTGCCGTGGGGCTTGGAATTCACGGTCTCCAGTGTCTGGATCCACGCCTCTGATATGCCCTCGGACGGGATGTGCAGGCTCATGCGAGACCCCCCACCGTATCCTGGAGAACCTCAGCGATACCCTCCAAATTTGACCACTGGTCACGGTGGATCTTACTCAGATCCGGCTGTTTACGGCCCAAATCCCGGTAAAAACGGCCCACCAGGAATACGACCTCAATGGAATCTATGGCCGCGGTGGCATCAATCGAATCCACCGACTCATGATGGAGCTTCGCCAACGCCCTGGACAGCGCAGCCTCAATAGCCGATCTTGTCATCGTCTTCGCCGCGGCAACCGACATAGGCATCCCCAAGGTGTCGAAGACCAAGCCGTCCGTTGCATCAACAGAAGGGGGCGCTCCGGCGTACTCGCTGCCGCCTGCCACCGCCAACATCCCATTCGTCATGTTCTAAGTGTCGGATTTTCCGACATGCATGTCAACTATTTTTTCGGCTGTCCGGGAAGCCGCAGGGCTGCGACCCAAGTAGGAAGTGGCAAGGGCGAATCCGAGGGGTGCCTTCCTCTTGGGCGTACTATTCAAGGCTCGGCAAAATTATGGCCACCATCCATGTCGGGAAGGCAGCACCGAAGCAAAAGGCGCAAACGTCAAAGACCGCTGCCCACAGCTGGGGACAATCCTGATGGGTTATCCACCGCTATTGCTGCTGAGGGAGCTTTCCCGGTGGCTCCCTATTTTCAGCCGTGGATAACCCGGATTGCCCCCAACCGTGGACAGCTGGCGTGGTCACCCTGGGCGTTGGCTAACGGAACTTGTTTAGAACAGTCCTGGGGGCGGTTCCTCGCACGGCAGCGGGGTGAGTTTGGTGCGGTGGCCGTCGTCGGGGGTGCAGCCTTTGAAGGGCCCGTCTGTTGAAAGCAGGACGGACATGTGGTGGTCGGCGTGGTCGCGCCACCAGACGCTCATTCCTGTGGTGCCGTCCAGGCGCAGGAATTCCCAGGCCCGCCAGAGTGCTTCGAGGCGGCTGATCGCTTCGGCGTGTTTCCACCATTGCGGGCACCAGGTCACCCCGCCCTGGACATTGAGTTGCCGGCGGTAGCTGGTAGCCAGCTTGTTGCTGACGAATTCGGCGACGTTTGGGTAGAACAGCTCAGGGGCGTCCTCGTCGTTTTCGCCCTGATCTGTGGTTTCAGCTGGGGTGTCTTCCAGTTCGTCGTCCCACTCCCCCAGTCCTTCACTCATGAGGGGCACCTGCGGCGATCCACCGGTTTCCGGTCGCGGCTGCTGGCTTGTTGGCCGGGTCGTGTGCGGCGATGGAGGCGCGCACCGCGTCGGCCTGTGGTCCGCTCATCCAGGGCACCGTTTCGAGCAGTGCGGCGGGGGCGCCGGAGGCGAACATGATGGCTCGGCCGCGTGGGAAGGCGGCCAGGTCGGAGACGTCGAGGGTGCGTTCTTTGCGGTCGTCGTCGTGGCTGTAGGAGGTGCCTTGTTTGGAGCGGCTTCTGGTCATGTTGGAGTAGCGGTATTCGCCCACGAGCTGGGCGAGCTCGTTGAGGAATTCGGCTTCGGCGACGCCGCCGCCGTAGACCTTGATGTTGGAGGCGCTCCAGAGCTTGCGCATCCCGTCGCGGCCCCAGACTTCGACGCCTTGGGACCAGGACTGGAGGATGGTCATCAGGACGATGCCGCGGGAGCCGTAGTGGCTGTAGAGGTTGGGCAGTTCGCGCCACCGGCAGACGTTGGCTGCTTCGTCCAGGACCCCGACCATGGGTGTGGCCAGTCGGCCGCCGGGTGAGTGGACGGCGAGTTCTTCGGCGGCCTCGACTGTGGCCACGGTTAGCGCCGTCACGAGCGGGCCGGCGGTGCCTTTGCCTTCCTTGGAGAGGCTGTACAGGGTGCCTTTGGACCGGACGAATGCTGCCGGATCGAACTGAGGCCGCTGGTCGTCGTCGCCCTGGGGTGTCACCCACCGGGCGACTTGGCGGTTGGTGAGGCAGGAAGCCATTTGCAGTGCCGTGCCGTACACGCCGCCGCGTTGCTTCTCGGGAGCGTTGATGACACCGCCGACGGCGTTGGAAGTCTGCATGAACCCGTGGGCCTTTAGGATGTCCACTGCTTCGTCGTCGGAGGGACGGGTCAGCCAAGTGTGGACCTGCGTGATCGGCAGGCCGTCGAGGGCCGCGGCGAGCAGGAGCCCGGCAAGGAGATCCTGGCCCGCGGGATCAAAGTAGGCGTCCGTCTTCGCATCCGGGCCGCGGGAACCGGCCGCGAAGTGGTCTGCCAGGCGTGCAGCCTTCACTTCGTCCGTGACATAGGACAGGGGGTTCCACCACCAGGAAGGTTCCTCGAGGGCGACGGACTGCGGGTCGAAGACCCAGACCGGGCCCTCGGCGGCACGGACATCGCGGGTTCCGTCGACGATGTCCCGCTTGTTCGAGGTCACCAAAGCGGCGCCCGGGGCGGCAAGGATCGCAGGGATCGCCCGTGACGTGGTCTTGCCCGTCCTGGGTCCCCAGATGTCGATGTGCATGTCTTCCCAGGAGCCGTAGACCATCTGCCCGCCCAGGACCGTCTTACCGACAGGGACGCCCGGTGAGCCCTTCACTCCCAGACGTTCGGCGGTGGCCGTAGCCCCGCGCAGGCTCAGGGCCCGCAGGTCCCGGCCCTTGGCCATGTGCTGGGCCGCGGCGTCCACACGAGAACGCTTGGACCGCCGGCGCAGCACCGCACGGACCACCAGAACGGCCACAACGATGATGAGGACGCCGAAGCCGATCAGTACCCAGGTCGCGGCCGCGGGCCACGTGACCTTCTGCGAGAGCAGGCCGAAGGCCAGTTCAAACGGGTTTGCCGGCAGTTTCTGGCCGTCATTAGACAGGAGCGACCCGAGGTGGACGGCGCCGGCCACCGAGCCGACACCGAGCACCACGGCGGTGATGAAGACCCAGAGAAGGATGGTTTCGGTATCCATCCGGGAGCGTTTGCCGCTGCTTGGTGCACCCATCAGTTCTCCCCTTCCGCGCTCCGAAGTTTCGTCCAGCGCTTGTTTGTATCGTGGAGCGATTTTTCGACGCTGGTTAGCTTCAAGGCCACGGGGATTCCGGGGCGGCCGCCGACTTTGAAGAGGAATTTGCCCAGGCCCGGGCGGACGCGTTTGCGGGATCCGCCGACGTCGGTCCATGAGCCGGGGTCTGCCCATGAGATGAGGCGGGCTTGTTCGGCCCGGGAGAGGGTGACGGCTTTGTTGAGTTTTTCCATTTCTGCTCCGGGCAGCGCGCCGCAGACGACCATGCCGGAGCGTTCAACGAATCCGCGCGCTTTCATCCGTTCGGCTTCCGTGGGCAGGGCTTCGAGGTCGCTCATGGTGTGCGTGATCATGGCCTGCCCGACGCCTTCGGTACGGTTCAGACGGGTCAGCGAGTCAACCCGGTCGACCATGCCTTCACCGGAGCGCAGGGCCCGCCAGAGTTCGTCCATGACGACAAAGTAGTTCCGCCGCGGTTCCAGGCCGGCGTCTG
Organism: Pseudarthrobacter sp. As-47; assembly: GCF_058215595.1. Lineage (NCBI taxonomy): Bacteria > Bacillati > Actinomycetota > Actinomycetes > Micrococcales > Micrococcaceae > Pseudarthrobacter > Pseudarthrobacter sp. As-47. The sequence goes on along the minus strand of NZ_JBYZMU010000002.1, from coordinate 30,312 downwards.
CCAGGGTGTGGGCGACCTGGACGGTGGCGAACCCGGTTGACCAGCAGGCCAGCAGGCAGGCCGCTTGGATGTCGCGCTGCGTGTCGGAGATTCCTGAGAGGTCGAAGACCACGGGTTTGGTCAGGTCCATCGGCTGGTCGGTGGGCTGGGAGAACATGTCCGAGAATCGGCCTGAGCCGTCGAGGGAGTACAGCGATTGGCGCAGCTGGTCGGTAGCGTCCAGGTAGCGGCTCATGTCGCCGCGGTCCAGGGCGATGGCGCGCAGCTCGTCGGGGGCGTCTTTGATGACCTCGATCAGGTCCCCGATCAGGGGAACGCGGTCCAGGCGTTCGTCCAGGATGTGCAGGGCCCGGTCAATCAGGGATTCCTCGTGGGCGCTGGGCTTGGCGTTCCGCACGATGGTGATCAGCGCCGTGATCATGTTCAGGCGCCGGTTGTGCGAGTCGGCCATCAGCTGTTCGGCCAGCTTCTCCGCCTTCACTGCTGCAGCGAGCAGCGGCGCGGCCGCGGCCTGGTCGCCATCTGGATCGTTCAGGGTCCGGTTCGCGTTGGCCCGGTGTTCCTCGGCCGAGGCGAGCAGCCTGACGGCGGCGCCGGTGGCTTCACCGGGGTCCAGGACGTTCAGGTGGCCGCGCCCGGGGCCCAGACTGATGACCTGCCCGCCGAGAGCTTCGATCAGGTCAACGTAGTCCGGCTTCAGGTCACCGAGGATCAACGGGTTGATGCTCCGGCCTGCCAGGCCCAGGACGATGTGCCGGACCAGGGTGGACTTGCCGTAGTGAGGCAGGCCAAGGACGAACATGGAGGGGTTGTTGATCATGCCGTGCATGAACCAGCTGATTGGATCGGCGCTGAAGGGCGCTCCCGTGTCGGTGTGAACGCCGATCGGTACTCCCAGGATCGGGGTGCCGGAGCCGCCCACGAACGGCCAGAGACCGCAGACCTGGACCGAGGTTCCACGCCATTCGTCGGCTGCCGTGACGTAGACGGCTTCGCCCTGTCCGCGGCCGCGCCAGCCTCGAAGGCCCGGGCGACGGGTGACCGCGGCGGCGAGCTTCGTGGCGGGGGCCTGTGTGCGCTGGTGCTTGGTCTTGCTGCCGAACATCACATGGCCTCGCGGATCTCTTCGGGAACCTTCAGGTGCTTCGGCAGGACCAGCCCCAGTGGCAGGGATGCGGCAAAGGCAGAATCCTGTGAGCCGTAGGCGCGCCGCAACAGCAGGCGTGCCGACGGGCCGAGGTTGCCTTCCACGACGGCCACGGCGTCCTCAAGGTCACGGGCGGACAGCACCGTGGCCGTGACCACCATGCCGAAGTTGACCAGCCCGGCGCCCTTGGCTTCCTCCGCTGCGGTGGCCTGCGCCGCGCGGGCGTCGACCAGGGCGCGGGCGGTGGGCCGATTGGTCGAGGAGGCCCGGGTCAGGGCGCTGGTCTGGTCAGACTCCACGATGGCCGCCGCGCGGCCTGCTTCGATCGGCCGGTACAGCAAGGTGACGCGCTTGCGGTCGATTTCCCCGTGCGGTGCGACGAGGCGGCCCAGCGCTGATGCCAGGATGTGTCCGCGTGGTGCGCCCGTCATTGTCCAGGACACTGAGTGCCCGGAATCGTGGCGGTAGCCGTCCCAGTTGGATTGGTGGGCGGATGGTCCGACGTCGCCCCAGTCCAGGTCAACGGGTGTGCCCTGGTAGTGGGCTTCGTCGATGAGCCGGGCTGCGGCAGGGTCATAAGCGACGCGAACGACCTCGCACAGTTCCTGGGCGTTCAACGGCGCGCATGCCCCGGCGCCGGTGGATTCCAGACGCTCGGTCAGGCTGGGAAGCCGTGACGCGAGATCTCTTGCGATCTCTTCTGCCGTGCGTCGTTTGCCGCCTGCCCGGGCAGCGGCGCTGAATGTCAGCGCGACCCAGGCGCGGATCGTGGCCGATCCCTGCGGGTAGGTGTTCAAGGCCTCCCGGAGCATGGCCTTGGCAATGTCAGGGGCGTCGTCGTGGATGTTCGATTCAACTTCCCGGCGCAGCCGTGCCCCGGAATCGGGTGCGGTTTCGACCGTGACGGATGCAGCCACGACGGCAGGTTCATTCGACAACGAGGCCAGCCAGCCGCCCCAGTTAGCCACCCAGGCATCAATCTGCTCGGGATCAACCAGGGACGCCCCGTCGGGCTGGGTTCCGAAGACAACGGTGTAGTGGGCGGTGGAGGGAAGGTGGATCAGCGCGAAGGGGCGGCCATAGGAGTCGGTGAACTCGTAAAGCTTGGAGCCGGCGGAGATCCCAGGCAGCTGGAACTCGCCCCAAGGCGTCAGCCCCAGCGGGCCGGAGCGGTAGATGTTGGCCTTCTTTCGTCGTGCGGAGCGGAACGCCAGCCGGGCGAATATCCGCTCTCCTACGGACTTGTTGTGCTTGTCGGTCACCGAGACGACCGCCAACGCCACCCCAAGGATGAACAGGGCAATGAGCCCGGCGAACCAGCCGCCGACAAAGAGGCAGATCACCGTGATGATGAGGCCCACAAACAAACCGGCTGTTGCCAGCCCACCAAGCGTGCCGATGCCTGCCTTACGCGGACGCCGCCAGTTGCCGTAGGTCGGTTCCCTGTATGTGTTTTCGATCGCTGCCATCTCAGGCACCCCCCGTGGATTCTTCGCTCATGTCTTTGATGGCACCGGAAGCGGCCTGGCCTGCTTCAACGCCCTTCTGCGCCGCCAGTACGGCGACACCGCCGGCACCCGCGCCCGCGGCCACAGCGCCACCGCTGGCGGCTGCTCCGCTGCCTGCAGCAGCACTGTCGGTACCGGTAGATGCTGCCGCGCCAGTGGCTCCGGCGCCCCGGGTGCCGCTTTTACCTGCTGTGCCGGACGTTCCTGCCGTTCCCTGGCTGCCGGTGCCCGAGGGGCCCTGCGATCCAGGGTTCTGGCTCGAGGTGCTGCTGGTTGTCGTCGAGCTGGTGGATGATCCGCCGCCGCGTCCGGCGCTGCCCATGCTGATGGCGCCGGACGCCAGTGCGCCGACCGTCCCTGCTGCCAGAGCGCCACCGCCGCCGGCGACAGCACCGACCATCGGGGTGACGAACCGCATGAGGGCCGGCATGGCGAACAAGGCAATGATCATCAGAGCCAACCCGGTGACCGTGCTCAGGAGCGCGGAGCCGAAATCCTTGCCGTCACCAACGTTGCCGAAAATCTTGCTGCCGCTGAGCTGGAAGGCCGTCGCGTAGACAATGGCGGCCGCGGGCTTGTAGAGAATGAAGGCGATCAGCCACGCCATGCACTTCTGGAACCAACCCCTGCCGGCCTCGGTGTTGCTGAAAGCTGCAGCCGTAGGGAAGATCCCTGTCAGGATGACGAGCAGGCCACCCCGGATGATCATGAGCACGATCTGCACCACCGAGGCCAGGATCGCGATGAGCCCCAGGAGGATGATCATGATCGATCCGATCGGGCTGGTGGCCGAAAGCGCCAACAGGGCCGTGATGTTCTCGTTGAACGAGGTCCCGTTCGTTGAGTTAGAGATGATCCAGGCAGAGAACTGATCCGCCGCGACCGTCAGCAATCCCACGGCTGCCACGCCAGCGCCGGAGACCACGATCAAAGTCGCCAGCGACCGCACCAGATCCCGCAGGGGAGCACCCCTGCGTTCGATCACCATCTTCCCCGCCCCCACCAACACGGACATCACAGCCAAGGAAGCTGTCCAGAAGTAGAGACTGTTCTGCAGAAAAAACACCGGATCACTCGCGGTCGACCCACCCGGCGCTGCCGTTAGGGCGGGAGTTCCCACATCCACCCAGAACGTCCCCAGCGTCTTGACCGTGTTCCCCACAGCGTCTGCGACTGCCTGGGCCATGTTCTTGACCGCGTCATTGGCACGATCATTCGCCCAGTCTGAAACGACGCATCCAACTTCCCACGGTTTGCAGGGCTGCCCGTTCTCGTTGGCCGGAAACAAGTTAGACACCCGCCCAACTAATGAAGCCATTCAAATCAGAAAGCTGTCGTGCTTCTGCCATGCCAGTGGCCGGCAGAACCCATTTCCAATCTCCCCCTTGCCACTGCATTGCAACGGGCACTGACCCTACGCTGCCGTTTGCTGCTGTGAGGCCGTATTCAATGACGGCGCGATCGCCGGAGTAGTCCACGACCTTGTAGCCCGCGATCTGAAATGGTGCCGTCGTTGGGGCGCTGGTCGGTGGCTCCGACAGCATCTTGTCTCGTTCCGGTCCCTCCACCACGAGATGCTGGGCTAACAGGTCGGGGCGTCCAGAGCTCCCGAGGACAATCATGTTTGCCCCCGCGTAGAGCGCCCCGGTTGGTGAGTGTGCGAAGCAGGAGCGGAGGCCGTTGACTTCGGTTTTGCCGGGGCCGTATTGCGTGGGTGATGTTGGTGCGGCGATCTTGCCGATCAGTTCCCATTTGGTGTCGGTGGGTGTGGTGGCGGGTTTGGCCTGGTCGCCGGAGGGCAGGCCGCATACGCTTGGGGCCGCCGTTGCGCTGGGTTGTGTGCTGGTTGTGCTTGATCCGGAACTGCTTGGTTCGGCTGTCGGGGCTCCTCCCCCTTTGGGAACCACGGCGAGGATGATCCCGAGCGCGACTATGATCGCCACGACAACGGCCGAGATGATGAACTTAGGTTTGGTCAGTGGGTTCTGGTCTTCGTTCACTGTCGGTTCAGTCATGGCTGAAGCTCCTTAGACCAGGGCGCCTACGACGCCGCCAGCGGAGGCTGCCAGGATGCACCCGCCGAGGACCCATGCCAGACGGCCGGCATGCTCGCCGCCCTCGCCGCGTCGGTTGTTGATCATCATCGTGCCGGCTGTGATCAGGATGCCCGCGACGGCCAAGCCGAAGACGATCCATGCGACCCATTTGAGGATTGTCAGCAAACCTTCAGAGCCGGGAGGTGCTTCACCTGTGCCCGGGTTCGGTATCTCAGTGATGGCAAAGCTTGACCACTCCATGGCCTTGGAGAACAACATTCAGTTTCTTCTTTCTACTTGGCCGGGAACCCGGCTGTGGCAGTTACTGCGATGTGCACCTGTTCAAGAGTGGTGCGGGCTTCTTTGGGAAGTTCTTCGGGGGTGACGTCGTGGCCGTAGCGCCACGCGTCCACCCAGGGGAAATGCCACATGTGGGGCACTCCCCCACCGACGACGCGAGCGAAGTCGCGGATCTCTTTGGGGAGCCGTCCAGGAGCGTCGGCCATGATCATGAGGCCAGCGATGTGGATACCGGGAAGGGATCCCGAGGCCCATTCAGTTGCTGCCAACCGTGCTGCACGAAGGCCTGGGATATTGGACCGGGCAACCAGGACGATCACCGATCCGGCTGCCGTCAAAGGCCAATGATGTTCGGCAGCCTTGGTTCTCTTGTCCAGGCGTGCAAGCGACGTTTCGCCCGCGCCGCCGTGGACGCCAAGCCACCAGAAGCTCGGTTCCCTCCCCGCAACGTTCCTTCGGGGAAGCCGGTCCGCGTGGTCCGGCTGCGGCACACTTCGCTGCGGCCTGGTCGCCCCCGTAGGGGTGAAAGGCGGCTCTTCAAGGAGGACTGGAACAGGTTCGTCGATAGTTTCTGCGCCGAGCGTCACCCAGCGATTCTTTGAGACCGGCATTTCACATCCCCTAGTAATGTCAGCAAAGATCGTATCGGTACCATCCGACACGAAAGGCCAAGGGTGACCGCAAACTGTAGCTTTAATACCTTCCAATCACTCCTAGTACATCACAGTACCAATTTGTGGTCTACGATGGCTCTATGCGGTGGGACGGACTGAGCGTGGACCCCAAATACCTGGAAGCACTCTTCGCCAAGTACCCGGAGCGTCTTACGCCTCAGGACCTCGAAGAGATCTTCGGGTTGTCCCGAAACACCGTCTACCGCTGGCTCCAAACCGGAGTGATTCCTGCCTACCAAGTCGAGAAGACATGGTTAATCGCCAGAGATCAAGTCAAGGACTGGGTCTGGGAGAACCGGAACACACTCAGGAAGGGCCAGACACCAGAAGTGAACGACGAGGACCAGCCCTAGGGCGAAACAGCCGAGCAGATGTGAGGGGGACACATGCAACCACGAACGAGCGCTCCTGCGCTGGCCGCCGGCGCCGTCCTCGCACCCGTCGGCTTGGTACTGTCCATCATCCTGTTCGGCGGGGGCTCCCAGGCCGCTGCCGACGTCTGCTCACCGACCGGATCCAGCGTCAGCGTTGACGCAACCCAACTGCCCAAGGTCGCCGTGGCCGGCTACGAGGGCGAACAGCTGAAAAACGCGGCCCTGATCATCAACGCAGGCAAAACCCTTGGCCTGTCCGCCCGGGGGCAGACGATCGGCGTCATGACGGCCATGGGCGAATCCGGGCTCCGTGTCCTGGACTACGGAGACGGCCCGGGACCTGACTCCCGGGGACTGTTCCAGCAGCGCGACAACGGCGCATGGGGAACCTACCCGGACCGCATGAACCCAACGGCATCAGCCACAAACTTCTTCACCGCCCTGCAGAAGGTCAGCGGGTGGGAACAGCTCGAACCCACCACGGCCGCGCACAGGGTCCAGCGCAACGCCGACCCGTTCCACTACCAGTCCTACTGGGTTGCCGCCGTCGAGGTCGTCGCCGCCCTGGCCGACGTTCAGATCACCGATGCCGGCGGGGAAAGCTCCTGCGGGATCCCCGGCCAATCCGGCAAAGACGATGACCTGCCCTGGCGCACAGCCAAGATCTACGAGCCATCCCCGCTGGGAATGTACAACCGCGAATGCGTCGACTTCGCCCTCTGGCGTGTGAACCAGCAGCTGGGCAGCACCACCACCCCCTACAAGGTCCTGAACGGCACCTTCCGGCCTGACGGTGCCGTGCTCGGGTCTGCCCTTACCTGGAAAGACGGCTGGGACGCCAAGGGCTGGCCCACCGGTGGAACACCACGTGTTGGCGCTGTCGTCTGGTACTCCCCCGGCACCGGGGGCGCCGACGGCACCTACGGCCACGTCGCCATCGTCAAAGCCGTAAACGGTGACGGCAGCTTCCTGGAAGAGGGCTACAACGGCAACCCCGCCCCGAACGACCACACCTACTACACCCGCACCGTAGAGAACAGCACTCCCAGCGCCTTTCTCTACCTGCCCGGCAGCAACTCACCGGAGGAACCATGAAACGCGCCCTGACAGCCCTCGCGGCCCTGCTCGTGTGCACGGCCTGCGCGCCGGTATCCACCTCAACACCCGCAGAACCGTCACCCACCACTTCCACCGCCAGCCCCGCCACGCTCAGCGCTGGCGGTAAGCCCCAAGCTCCCGGTGGCACAGCACCGGCCACCCTGGGCATTGCCTGGGACGAGGCAAGCAAAACAGCCGCGCTGGAAACGGCGACCAAGGCCATGACGCTGTATGCCCGTCCCACGGTCACGGACAAGGTCTGGATCCAGGAGCTCGGGCAGCTGCTGACCGCCCAAGCAACCGCTGATTACCAATACGTTGACCCGGCCAACATCCCGGTCAGCAGGATCACCGGAGCGGGCCAGCTCAGGATCGATGAGAGCAACGGTTTTGGCTGCCATGTCGTTTTTCCCACCGATGCCGGCGACTACGACGTGCAGCTGCTCCGCAGCGCAGCCGACAAGCCCTGGCAGGTCAACCGTTTCACACCCCCGAACGGCACAAAGTAAGGACAGATGATGGAAACTCAAGCGCTCGACTTCCCCAAGATCAACGCCGTTCTACGCACCAACGGAACCGGCGAAGTCACCATCAACGGAACCTCCCACGCGATCGAGGCCGCCGACGAAGCCGCCGTCCTTAGCGAGGCGCTACGGCTCATCACTGAAACCGCTGCTCAGCTCGGCCGACCCGTCCGCGTCAGCACCACCGACCCGGACGGGCAGGGCCTCATCATCGTCTCCCCCGAAGGCGTCGTCAGCGAGGCCGCACCGATCAAGCCCACCCCGCGGCGGGAGCAGGACCCTCTGCCGGACACAGCAGCCCCTTCGCCCGAGACGGCCAAGGCCACGACCAAGGCCGCGCCGGCTCCCACGCCTGTTTCGGTCCCCGACGACTCTCCGTCCGAGGAGGCGTCGGCACAAGCTGCCGACGCTGCGCCGGTGACCTTCGGCGCAGCCGTCACGCCCGCGCCCGCCGGTGGGCCCGCACGGGCTGCCACAGCAGCCGCTGTGGAGCCTGCCACTCGGCGCAGCCTCAAAGACACCTCATTCCTCATCAGCGCGCCCGTGCTCCAGCCGGCCACGCGCGGCTGGCGGGGCGTTCTCAGCCGCCTGGGCTTCCGCATGGACCCATCAGCCGAGGAACTGGCCGAACGCGAAGATATCCGCACAGTGAGCCAGCACTGGCCCGGCCCCCGCACCGTCGCTGTCGTCAACCGCAAGGGCGGAGCGAACAAAACCCCCACCGTCGTCATGCTTTCGGCAATCCTGGCCCGCTACAGCGGCGCAGCGACCGTGGCCTGGGACAACAACGAATCACAGGGCACGCTCGGCTGGCGCACCGAAAAGGGCGGCCATGACAACAGCGTCCTGGATCTCATCGACTCATCAAAGGCGCTGCTCTCCCCCAGCGCCCAAGCAGCCGAGATCGCCCAGTTCGTCCACCACCAGACCTCCGACAAGTTCGACGTCCTGCGCTCAGACGAGAACGAGGAGGGCGACCACGAGGTGACCGCAGAGGAGGTGGATATCGCCCACCAGGTACTCACCCGCTACTACCGCCTGATCGTCATGGACTCCGGAAACACGGCCCGCGCCGCGAATTGGCGGCGAATGATCCACCACACCAAACAGCTCGTGGTCCCCGTGACAGCCATCGAAGACCGCGCCGAGGCCGCGCGCCTGACCCTCCAAACGCTGGAATCCCGCGGCGGACACGATGCCGAACTGGCCCGCAACGCCGTCGTCATCGTGTCCGAGTCCACCGACGCCAAACGCAGCATGAGCGGCGATGCGCTCAAGCGCGCCAAGGATGAAGCCCGGCGGATCGCAGACGGCTTCGCCCCCCATGTACGAGCCGTAGTCCGAATCCCCTACGACCCCGCCCTGGTCAACGGCCCCATCCGCTACGACGCCCTCCAGCCAGCCACCCAGCGCGCCTGGCTTGCCGCAGCCGCCGCCGTCGCAAAAGGTTTCTAACAGCGATGAAACCGACACGCCGTACTTTATGTCCAGTCCCCAGCGTTTCAGAAACTAACGTGAGGGGCATGGCAATTCAGAAACGCGCACGCGGAGGACGCCCTTCTAAAGGGGACCGTCATGTTCTGACTACCCGGCTCCCCGTTGCAGACGCAGAAAAGTTGTTCGCTGTAGCAGATCACCAAGGGCAGTCGGCTAGTGAGTTCATCGCACATGCCGTTGCTGAAAAGCTCGCCGCCATCGACATGACATTCGTTGCCGGCCAGGGGGAACTGCCTATCGGCCGTATCGCCTCTTAAAAGAAGAAGGCCCGCACTAGGCGGGCCTTCTCGAAGCATTAAGTCCAGATCCAGTTCTTGGCGGGACGCGATCTGAACTTTTACAACACCCACGCCGTGGGTGCCATTTGCGTTACCTCGAAAGGAACTACTGCACACCATGGTACCGGAACCGGTATCGGCGTCAACGCATGCCCTTATGGGTGTCGCGCCGTACGTGAAGCCAGAAGATGCATGGAGCCTTGCTCCGATGATTGCTGGCGCCCCTTCTTACCGATTTGGTCGTTGGATTGGCTCGCGGTTTCAGTACCCCCGGCCGAGCAAGGCACCGAAAATCACTCGGGTACTGCCGGAACGTCCTGCGGCGGTAATGGTGCATGGCCCGGATGGCAGTGTTGCCACGCTGTGCCTGGACTTTGACACGTCCAAGGCGCTCAAAGGTGTGGTTGACGCGGACGCTGCCCGGGTGGGTCGGTTGTTGTCAGCGTGCGGGATGTCTTTTGTTGAGGACTTTTCCCCTAGTGGCGGCCGCCACCTGTACATCCCGCTGCGGGACCGTATCGGCGCAGCTGAAGCCAGGGAACTGGTCGAAGCACTCGCACTGACGGCGAGGAGTCTGGACCCGAGTCCGCACCAAAACATCACGGATGGATGTATCCGCGTCCCTGGATCGGTGCACAAGGCTGGCGGGCACCAAACCCTAATCACTCCACTCTCCCAGGCCTACGACATCCTGCGGCGACGCAACCCAGCCTCTGCGCTGATGGAGCTTCGGTCTGCGCTGGCTCCGGAGCTAACCCGGAAGCGCGCACTCAAAGCCCGTGCAGCCAAGACTGTTGCCGGACAGCGAACCGGGATTCTGCCGGCACTACCGCTAAACGCTGGTAGTGAAGCGCCGCTGCGCAAGGTCGCCCGAACCGGCCTGTACGACACGGCCAGGTACAAGGGCCCATCCGAGGCTCGCATGGCTGTGCTGAACCACTTCAGCGCCTGCGGCTGGTCCCTGCAAGACGTCGAGAACGAACTTACCGGCCAGTTCCCGGGGCTGGCCGCCCTATACGGAACCCCTCAACGCCAGGCGCGACTCCTGCCCTACGAGTGGACCAAAGCCCAGTCCCTCACTTCCAACCAAACCCTTCAGAAACGGCTCCCCCGTAAACACGGGAAAAAGAGTGCCCCTATTAACAACACAAGCCCAACTTTAACCACCGGGGGGGCAGGGAAACTTAGCAGCGCCGGTGTGCAGCAGCTCGTAAACGATCTGGAAAATATCCTCTACGCAGTCCTCGACCACAGACTGCAAGCCAAAGGCCGGCAAGGCCTCAGCCTCCGCCTGCTCATTCGTGGGCTACTGGGCTACATGAGAGCCAAGAAAACTGATGTTCTTGATGTTGGATGTCGAACTCTTGCTGTGGCGATGGGAAAACACCACGTCACCATTGCGCGGCTTCTGCCCGTCCTGGTTGCTGCCTCCGATGGAATCCTGACTAAAGTCATGGACGCACGTCACAAAGCCGCCGACGTGTACCTCATCCAGCTCCCCGAGCAGTACCAACAACTAGCTCGCGAACTAGCTTGGCGAAAAGGAAAAATTCATGCCATTCGGCCTGTTTTTCGGGCACTCGGGGACGCTACAGCGCTGGTGTACGAAGCCATCGAACGCGGCCGCCACTCCCCCAAAACTGCGGATCTCGTGCGGGCCACCGGTGTCAGCCGGAATGCATGCTCGGCCGCGTTGGCCGAGATGGAAGCCTTGGGTATGGTCCAACGCCAGGGACACGCGTGGAAGACCACCACGGTCAACTTACGCATGCTCGCGGCACGACTCGGTGTGATGGATGACTACCTTGATCAGATCAGACGTAACCGGAATGAACGCGCTGCTTGGCACGCCTACCTAGACCGGTTTCGTACCCCCAAGGTCGAAGAGACTGACCTGTTTGATCTAGAACGGGACGAGTACTGGATACCACCCGACGATGCGGCAATTTGGCATGCAGCTTGAGGCCGGAAAGACTTAGGAATGCATTACGGTGAAGGCTTGGACGCAAGTCGAGGAGGATCTTCAGCATCTCGAGCGTGAATCTCAGTGGCTGGCACCCCCCATTGTCTCTGCCTTATGGAAAGCGGTCTAAGACTCTCTTAATTCTTACCGCCTGTCGTGAACCCCGCGGTCGGACAAAGGAGCATGCGGAGAGAATCAATCTTGACGTATTTATTATTCTGGCGTTCTACTGCTGCTGGTGGGGCGGCTCTTCTGCGGAACGCTGGGCACCCTCAGACTTTGGGCCTTGGAAGTGTCTTCGGTTAGAAGGGCTGGTAACTCCAGAGTGTCCCCGGCTCAAACGAGTCGGCCCAATGTTGGCGCTATGAAGACGTCATCGTCACGCAGTAGCCCTTAAATCTTGTGCCCCAGAGTACGGGCGTGTGCCCTCAGCCCTCTTGGGATTAGCGACATATGACATAAATCCAGACGTATTTATCGCGTTCTCATGCGGTGGCCGCTGAAGGCGCGACCATGCAGTGCCGACGGAAGTCCTTGAGGGCACTCCCCGGGCTTTTCCCTGGCGAGCGGCTGGTGCCCCTGTGACGCCAGGGATAGTTCTTCGTCGCCTTCCGCAGCCAGACGTTGGATCTTGGGAACCGCCCCTCTTCCTCTATAGCTTCGCTTTTATATAGCGACGCGCCGAGATAAATACGTCATGACGTAAAGATAGACGGATAGATTGATAGCCAGATGTCCAGTTTGAGCTAGGGGCGGACGTGTACCACCTCGGCACTAATAAATACGTCATGACATAAAGATAGATTGATTGACGGATTGATAGATGGGCAGACAGTCAGATTTATTAATTGCAATTGAGGTGACAGGTGAAAGTAACTGCGATAGGGAACCGAAAGGGCGGAGTCGGCAAGACCTCTGTGACATTGGGTCTTGCCACCGGTCTGAAGTTGATTGGCAAAAAAGTGCTGGTGATCGACCTGGATCCTCAGGCAAACGTCACCGAAGCACTTGAAGGTTCCGGTGAGTTCGACGTTTTCGACGTGTTGTATGGGGGAGATGCCGGCACTTTGGGTCAGGCCATCACCGAGACCTCTTGGCCTGGCATTGATCTCATCCCGAGCTCCGAATCGCTTGCGCGGCTGGAATCGGAAAGCATCATGACACCAGAGTTGCGGTTGAAGACCGCCGCCTGGGGCGCTGAGGAATTGATGGCATACGATCACATTCTTCTGGATCTTCCTCCCGCGTTGGGTCGTCTTACGCTCAATGGCCTTATTTGGGCCGATCGGGTCCTTGCCATAACGGAGCCTGCGGCCTTCTCGGTGAAAGGGGTCACCGAATTCCTGGAGACAGTGAAGAAAGTGCAGTCGTTGCCGCACCTGAATCCGGCACTTGAGTTCCTAGGAATTATCATCAACAAGACCAGTTCGCCCCTGACAGGGGAGCATGCCTTCCAAATCGGCGAACTGGAGGCTGCCTATGGGCAAGACGTAAGGAGTCCTCACCTTCCGCTCAGGACTGCCATGCAGGACTCTGTCAGTTCGAGAGCCCCTCTTACAAAGCTCAACAGCAGGGGAGCTGTAATCATGACCGAAAAGTTCATCGAGCATGCTCGCTTCATCGATGGAGTCAACTGATGCCAGTAGAGAGAAAATCAGCGATCCGCAAGGCACCCGCTGCAGACGTAGTCGATGTTCTGACCTCCCGAAGCGACAGTAGGCAAGAGCTGTCTACGGAACCTTCGCGTGCACAGTCACCTGACTCGCTAGAGGTTGCTCCTCGAGCATCGACAAACAGGCGTCCGGGACCGGGCCGCCCTCGAAGCAAACGTCGGATGGAACCCTTCTCCTCAAAGATCGAAATCGAACTCAGAGACGAGATGGATGACTATGTGGCCGAGCACGGACTTTCGATCATCGACTTCCTGGATGAGGCGGTCAGGGACCGCCTCAAGAAATAATTACGTCTTGACGTAATTATTAGCCACCAACTGCCGTGTCCGGTGGTAGTCAAGGGGTGGCTTGTGAAAAAGTGAAACATCCGACGCTAAGGTTTTACCGGTCGCCGTAGTGCCCTGTATTTACGGGTTTGAAGTGTGTCGTTTTCAGCACCTTGAAGACACGCTGCAACACCGGGGCATTGGGCATTTGTTGTGAGCCTGTCCGGGCTCCCATAGATTGACCTTTATGGACACCCCGGAGGAGATGGACGATTTTGAGCGGCTCCATGATCTGGTGACCGAGATGGACGACATCAAGGGACTCCTTGATGTCATGACCGGGCTGGCAGCCGAGGCATTGACCCGGGCGGCAGGCGCCGCCGTGGAATGCGCGGTGACCCTGGCCGGTCGTAGGCTCCGCAGTTCGTCCATACCGGTGAGTGGTCTCCGCCGACGCCGGGATGTTGTGGATAGGTCACCGCGGTCTGGACGTGGTTTCTGCTTAGGCCGGCATAGCTGGTGACTCCTTCGATCATGGTCGGGTCCTTCTCTGCTGCCGGGGTCGGTTGACCGCTGCCGTTTGCGGTGAGCCCGTAGGTGAGCGCGCCGGCTGCGAGGAGGAGTGGCACGCCGACGGCGATCAGCGGCCGTTGCAATCGGGCGGGTGACTTGGTCCCTTTTGTGTTGGTGGGTGAGCGTTGCTGTGAGCCGGGTGTTGTCCGGGGTTTCATGAGGCCGCCTTCGGGCGCTGTGAACGGTTGCTTGTTTCCGTGAGGGGCTGCTGGTCCGCTGCGGCCCCGCCTACGGTGCGGTCGTTGCGGGTTTCTGGAAGAGGGTGCCTTGGAGGATGCTGCCGTGGAAGGTCCGGGCGGCGACGATGATCCACGCGGCGACCAGCAGGGTGTAGCCGGCAACGGCCATCGCGTCGAACACGGCGAGGTGGGTGTGGGCGGCGAGGCCGGTTAGGCCGGTGACGCAGGTTCCGATGGGGAAGGTGAATGACCACCAGGTCAGGGAGAACGGCAGGCCCCGGCGTGCGGTGCGGATGGTGATGGCGGTTGCGAGGGCGGCCCACATGAGCGCGAAGCCCAGGACCGGCACCCCATAGAGGACGCCAAGGGCTTCCATGGCCTGGGCCAGGGTCCCGGATACGGCGAGGTGGGCGTTCCCGCCCAGGAGGTTGGCGGCGGTGATGGACTGGCCCAGCGGCCCCAGCACAATCCACAAGGTGGGAACTGCCGCTGCGGCCCCGATTTTGTGCCCTGCGAGCCGGTTCCAGATGAGGGTGGTGATGATGATGGAGGCCAGCAGGCTGAGCCCGAACATCGCGTAGCATCCCATCAGCAGGCTCAGGCGCGCCTGCCCTGCCGGGACGTAGGGCAGCAGCAGCGCCCCGGTGGAAGCCGAAACCATGGGCGGCACGACGGGCATTAGCCAGCCGCCGAACGCACTGTCCTGTGTGACCTGGTGCCGGGTGAACTGCAGATACGGGACGGCAACGGCACTGGCCAGGCCCAGCACGGTACCGGCGACCCAAAGCACCGTATCGATACCGAGTGCCAGCTGTTCGCCGAGGACGTCTTTTCCCAGCAGCAGGGTCCCGGCGCCGACGGTGAGAAGGGCCATGGGCGGTGCGCCGTAGAAGTGCGCCATCACCGGATGGCTGTGGTGGCTTTGGGCGGTTTCCCGGTGCCGGATCCAGTGCACCACGGTCGCGGTGGTTAGCAGTATCAGCAGCATAGACGCCAGGGCCCAGACGACGGTGGCGCCGGTGCGCAGACCGGGGAACTGCAGGGGCAGCGTCGCGGCGGCGGTCGCGACGATCCCGGTACCCATGATGGAGGCGAACCAGTTAGGGGTCAGGTTCGCGAACAGCTCCGACGGCTTCTCCAGACGGCGCAGGACGCGCCGGCCCCCGGTACGGCCACCCGGGGTCTGTGCCGATGGTGCGGGGTGGTGTTTATCGGCGGTCAGCAGCAGTGTTCCCATACCTTCCATGCTCCCGGTCCCGGACCTGCCACAGTAGGGGGCATACACTTGTCAGGGTACAAGTCGGACTTGTACCGCCTGTGACTTTCCGAAGGAGATTCCCCGATGCTCAGCCCCCGCATACCGGAGCTCTCCGCCCTGGAAATGCTGGCCGCTGTTCATGATCTGGGGTCCCTGTCCGCCGCGGGGAAATACCTTGGGCTGTCCCAGCAGGCTGTCTCCTCCCGGATGCGCTCCCTGGAGTCCCAGATCGGGTTCGTCCTGCTGACCCGGACCCCGCGGGGGTCCACCCTGACAGAATCAGGTGAACTGGTCGCAGGGTGGGCGGCAGAGGTCCTCGCAGCCGGGGAACGGCTCGATGCCGGGATCGCCTCGCTCCGATCCGACACCGCCCGGCAGTTGAAGGTCGCGGCCAGCCAGACCATCGCCGAACACCTGCTGCCGCTCTGGCTGGTCGCGCTGCGCCGCCAGCAGGAGTCCCTCGGACTTACTCCCACGGTCGTGGAGCTGGCGGTGAACAACAGTGAAGCCACCGTAGCCCTGGTCCGATCCGGACAGGCAGCCATCGGCTTCATCGAAAGCCCGCACCTTCCCCCGGACCTGAGCACCGCGGCGGTGCAGGACGATGACCTGGTCCTGGTCGTCGCACCGCGGCATCCCTGGGCCCGGCGCCGGACCCCGGTGACGGCAGGCGAGCTGGCAGCAACCGCGCTGGTCACCAGGGAACACGGCAGCGGAACCCGGGACGCCCTCGAGCACCTGCTCACCACCGCCGGAACCGCGAACCTGGCAGAGCCGCTGGTGGAACTCTCTACGACGGCGGCCGTCCGCTCCGCCATCGCAGCCGGCACGGCCCCCGGAGTACTCAGCGCACTGGCCGTCCGTGACGACCTCGCACTGCACCGGCTCGTCGCAGTCCCCGTCCGCGGGCTGCCTCTGCGCCGCGCCCTGACCGCCATCTGGCAGACCGGCCCTACACCCCCGCCCGGACCGCCCCGTGACCTGGCCGCCATCGCCGCCAAAGCTGCTTCAGGAACCGGCACCCGCCCGAAGACGTGAAATCCGGCACGGTTGTAATACTTTCCGTGATGGGGAAGGCAGCCCGTGGAATGACGCGGGCACACGGGTTCGAAGGAGAGAACACAATACCCGCGAGGGCAGTAGGGGACTCTTCGTGGTTGGCCTGGAATTCGCCGCGTCGGATGCTGAGTTACGCGGGCGGGATTTGCGCGGCGCTGTATCGCGGACCAAGGGAGTGGTCGAGGGACCGTGGTCTGGTAACTGGTGGCAGCCGTTCTTGCCGACACACGATCCCCGGCCGGCCAGCTAAAAGGCCGGTGGCGCCCAGGACGCTGCGTTGTGTTATCCGGCGGGGGTGCTGATCTTTTCCCCGGCCGGGTTGATGACCCACCAGATCTTGTTGAAGCCCTGGCCCTTGACGTCGCCCGGGGCGGTGTCTTTGCTGTAAAGGTACAGGGGCATCCCGTTGAGTGTGACCTGCCTGGTCCCGGCGTCGGTGGTGATCACGCCGACCTTTCCGGTGACACCCTCCACTACCGGGGTCCCGGATCCGGCGGTCACCGCCGGCCAGATGGACAGGCAGGCCCCGGTGCAGGCACTTTTCCCGGAGTCTTTGACGTCCTTGTCGAAAACATAGACGGACATGCCCTTACCGTTGACAACCGTGGTCCCCAGGGAGGTTTTCGCGGTCCCCAGATCTGCCGGGGCGGCACTGGTGGCGGGGGCGGCGCTGGTGGTGGGGGCTGACGTTGTTCCGGTGGAGGTCGATGTTGATGCGCCGCAGCCGGTCAGGGCCAGAGCGGAAAGGGACAGTGCTGCCATGGCTGTGCTCAGTCTCGTGTTCATGAAATATTTTTTCTCTTAAAGAAGATCTTTGGAACAGATGCACCCGGGCTGCTCTCAGCCGGTCGTTGCGGTGGATCTGCACGGCGCGGGTTGGCCGCTATGCCCTAAGACGGCGCAGGTGGTGAGAATGGTTCAACCGGGGGCGGAATTTTTTACGGCTGAACTTTTCCCGGCCATTGGGCGTCTTAGCGGGTAGAGCCCGTTCCATCGAGATGTCAGGGGCGTCCATGCCATTGGATGAGCAGATAGTCGCAGAGATCTACCGGGAGCATGCACCGGCGCTGCGGCGCTTCGTGATCGGAATAACATCCAGCCCGGAGCAGGCTGAAGACGTCGTACAGGAAACGATTCTGCGCATCTGGCAGCAGGCGCCCGGGATCACCACCAGTATGCGCGGTTACCTTTTCCGGACGGCCAGGAACATCGTCATCGACAATTTCCGGCATCAACAGCCCCGGCCCCAGCAAACGCAGACGGAGCACCTGGAGCAGATGGCGATTACGGTCGAGCACGTGGACGAGCTGTTGATGAAGGTGCTGATGGAAGAAGCGCTGACCCGGCTCAGTGCCGTGCACCGCGAGGTCATCATTGCCCTGCATTACCGCCGTTTCACGGCGGCCGAAGCCGCCGCGGTCCTCAACCTCCCGGCCGGGACGGTCAAGTCCCGTGCTTTCTACGCCCTCAAGGCCCTCCGCGCCGTTCTGGATGAAATGGGAGTGAAACCGTGAACACGGACCCGGCAGACCACGACGCCCTCCACCACCTGGTGGGCGCTTATGTACTCGGCGCCCTGGAACCCGGAGAGCGGGCACTCTTCGACCAGCACCTGACACTGTGCCCGCGATGCTCGGGCGAGCTTAAGTCCCTGAGCGCCCTGGCGGGGTTCCTTAATACCGTGCCCGCAGAAACGGCGATCAGGATGGCCGCCCCCCAGACAGCGGCCGGACCGGTCCACAGGATCAGGGGCAGCTCCGCGCCCCGTGCAGGCGCCCCGGAGGCGACGGACCAACCCGGGCTGGCGCCGCTGATGGCGCAGCTGGCCACCCGCCGGCGGCGGACCCGACGGCGGACCACGGGATTGGTCTCCGGCACGGCCGCAGCCTTCCTGGTCATCGGCTTCGCAGCCGGCCCAGCCCTGACAGGGTCCCCGAAACCGGAAGAAAGTTATACCAGCAGCGCCGCCTCCGGACCCCAAGTGCAGCTGGGCCTGGTCAAGAAGGCCTGGGGAACCGAGCTGGCCCTGGACGGACGCGGGCTTCCCGACCGCGGAGTCATCTCGCTCTGGGTCAGGGACACATCGGGCAACTATGACCGGGCGGCCAGCTGGAACGCCACAGCCCAGGGCCGGGCCAAGGTAACGGGCGCAACACCAGTGACCATCGAGGACGTGGAAACCATCGAAATCCGCGACACCGCCGGACAAAAAATCGCTGTCCTAGCCAGAGCCGCCAACAACTGACACACCGAAAAACTGCCCGCGCGGATACCGCCCACACTGAGCGCCCGAGCAGGGGGACTGCCCCGGATTTCGTTGACTCCTCGGGGTCGAATGTTGTTACGTGGCCTTGAGGCCGGTATTTTTTGTCTCAAACTCGACCGAGGTTGGCGACCGCGGCCCCGCTGACGGCGTTTCCGGTTTGTATGATTTCTCCATCCCAGGTCACGATGACCACGTGAAGGTCGGCCCTGGCGCCGGGTTCTTCGAGCTGAAGGCCTCCGAACTTGTGGTGTACACGTACACCTACGACGACGGAAAAGAGCATGATCTGGGCATCTGGCTGCACACCCAGCGCCAAAAGAGCCCGGCACGGCGAACTCGAGCCTAACAAGACCCGTGGCAGGGTCCGATTCGTTGTAACACCATCGGTGCAACACAATTCCTCTCACAAGGGAACCTTGTGAGCTCACAAGTGGCGCCCCCCTACTGGCACCGTTCCCGAACGGGAAGGATAGTATCGACGCGTCCCTGGCTGGTGGACACCGGCCTGGGCGCCTGCCCTGAGTCTTACCCGCTGATGCCAAACTTTCCGGAGTCTTCATGATTAATTTACTGCCGCGGTGGCAGAAGCGCCTTTTGGTGGTTCTTGCCGGGGTAGCTGTATTGGCCCTGTTGGGGTTCTCCTTCGTTGTCGGCCGGGTCTTGGCCGGGCCGGACTACCCTTCGAGCACAAGTGCGGATGCCGGGTTCGCCCGTGACATGCAGATTCATCACGCACAGGCGGTGGAAATGTCTCTGATGGTCCGGGACCGCACCGAAAATGAAGAAGTGAGGGCCATTGCGTATGACATCGTGTTGACCCAGCAGCAGCAGATCGGGCAGATGTACGGCTGGCTCCGGGAGTGGAATCTTCCGCAGAGCAGCGGAGGCCAGCACATGGCATGGATGTCCGCCCACCCGACAGGCCACAATGGCCACGACAAGGACTACGGCGCGGGAACCCGGACAGCCAAAGATCTAGAAGTCATGTCTGAGGGCTTGATGCCTGGGATGGCAACCTCCGCGCAACTGGCAGCACTCTCGAACGCCGAAGGCGTCGACGCGGACCGCGTCTACCTCACGCTGATGATCGCCCACCACGTGGCCGGGGCGGACATGGCCGAGGCCGCCGCTGACCTGGCCGAAACCGGGCACGTGCGCATGCTTGCCGCGAAAATGGCGGAAGGCCAGCAAGCAGAGATCACTGCCCTGCAGGAGCTGCTCGGCCGCATATAACCACCCCGGTGCAGGCTGACAGCGGACTGCACCGGCACAGATGAACCGTCTGCCCCGCCTCAATGAAGGAAAGTCAAGAGTTGAACAAGAAACCAGTCCAAAGAGACACGGCGCGTAAGGCGACCCTGGCCGCCATTAATGCCCGGCAGCGCGCACGCGAGCGGAAACGAACTGCGCTGATCTTCGGCGGGGTCGGGGCTCTCATCCTGACGATCATCGTGGCGGTGTCCATCGTAGTGACGGCGGAGATTCAGGACGGCAATGCGGCGAAGGAGGCTGCTGGCCGGCCAATCGAGGGCGTCCAGGCGTATGAGAACCTCGGCAGGGACCATACCCTGGACCCAGTGTTCTTCGAGCAGAGCCCGCCGGTGGGAGGGAACCACCATCCCCTCTGGACCAACTGCGGGATCTACACCCGAACCCTACCGAAAGCCAACACAGTCCACTCGCTGGAGCACGGCGCAGTATGGATCAGTTACCAGCCAGAAATCGGCCAGTCCCAGATTGATGAGCTGGCCGCGCTCGTCGGAAAGCGCAGCTACGTCCTCCTGAGCCCCTATCCGGGACAGGACGCCCCCGTGATCGCCACCGCCTGGGGTCTTCAATTAAAAGTCGACTCGGCCGATGACAGCCGGCTCCCGACATTTCTGGACAAGTACATCCAAGGACCCCAGACCCCGGAGCCCGGAGCCCCATGCTCAGGCGGAATCACACCTTAGCCGTAGGGCGACCGACACATGCGGGAACCGCACCCGTTCATCGCCCGGACGAAGAGCATTTCCCCAAAGTAACGCGACCGATCGTTCGCGAGACACTCCTCCGTCGGTTTCATGGCCCGCGGATTCCCGCGGCCGATTTTGTAACGCTTGCCGTGTACGCGTCAATGTAACGCTCAACCCGGTTGGTGATACATTTTCGTCATGCGAATCGGATACGGGCGTGTCTCAACACGCGATCAGCACCCCGAAGCCCAAAACGATGCCCTGCGCGCGGCCGGATGCGAGCAGGTGTTCCTCGACACCGCCTCGGGGAAACTCGCCCGCAGGCCCGAACTCGACAAGGCGCTGCTCTCGGCCAACCGGTCCGGCGATCAGCTCGTTGTCACCAAGCTGGACCGGCTCGGGCGGTCGCTGGAAAACCTCATCGACCTATCCAAGACGCTGCAGAAGCGCGGCGTGGACCTGGTGGTCCTGGACCAGGGCATCGACACCTCCTCACCCGCCGGACGGATGTTTTTCCAGATCATCGGCTCGATCGCCGAGTTCGAACACGCCCTGATGTCCGAACGAACCCGCGACGGACTGGCAGCAGCCCGGGCACGCGGGCGAACCGGCGGGCAGAAACCAAAGCTCGGTCCCCGCCAGGTCAAACTGGCAAGGGAAATGTATGAGGAAAAGGACGCCGACGGGAAACGAGCCCATACAGTCGAGCACATCGCCCAGGAATTCGGCGTCAGCCGTCCCACCATCTACCGACACCTGGCCAAACTATGACTCGCGGTCCTGGTGCTCCGCAGCAGCACCAGGACAAGTCCGCAGATCGCAGCCTTCCAACGAACAAGGAATTCTGACATGGCCCTTCGTTCCTTGCTCACGACTGCCGAACGCGGCCAAGTCCTCGAAATCCCCACCGGCACCGAGGGCCTGGCCGCCCACTACACACTCAGCGAAGCGGACATGTCGTTGATTCGCCAACGCCGCGCAGATGCCAACCGGTTGGGCTTTGCCATCCAGCTGTGCCTGCTTCGGCACCCGGGTATCGCGCTGGCCGACGACACCGAAGTACCCACTGAAACGATCGACTGGGTCGCGGCCCGCCTGGCCATCCCGGCCGAGGCCTGGGACGAATATGGAACACGTGGGGAAACGCGCCAGGAACACGGACGGGAGATCCGTGCGTATCTAGGTATGTCCGCATTTGGAATCGCGGATTTTCGCCAGCTCGTGGAACACGTGGGCGAGGTTGCCGCGCAAACAGACAAGGGTATTGTCTTGGTCGAAGGCGCCCGGGACTTCTTGCGCTCAAAGAAGATCGCCTCGCCCGGAATCGGGATCATCGAAAGGGCCTGCGCGCAAGCGCTGACCCGGGCGAACCGGCAAATCTACGCCATCTTAGGCGACCAACTCTCCCCAGGGCACCGAGGCCGACTAGATGGTTTGTTGCTTCGCCGCACCGATAGTTCCCTAACCCAAATCGGCTGGCTGCGCCAGGCACCACTGCGACCCAACGCACGGGCGATGAATGAGCATATCGATCGGCTCACGGCCTGGCGTGCGCTTTGCCTGCCCTGGGACGCCGGCAAACTGGTGCATCGCAACAGGTTGCTGAAATTGGCCCGCGAGGGCGCCTCGATGACCGCGGCAGACCTGGCCAAGTTCGAACCTGGGCGCCGGTACGCGACCCTGTTCGCAATGTCCGTGGAAAGCATGGCAACGGTCACCGACGAAATCATCGATCTACATGATCGGATCATCGGCCGGATCATTCGCACCGCCCGGAACAAACAAAACCAGAACACTCTGACCTCCCGCACCACCGTCGCAGCCATGATGCGCCTGCACTCCAAGCTCGGCGACGCCCTGATCACAGCCAAGGAGAACGGTGAAGATCCCTTCGCAGCGATCGACACAGCCATCGGCTGGGAAACCTTGGCCGCAAGCATCACCCAAGCCAAGGAACTGACCCGGCCCGCACTCGAAGATCACCTCGCCCTCGTCAGTGCCCACTTCACCACGATCCGCCGCTATACCCCGGCGTTCCTTGCCGTCCTTGACCTGCAGGCTGCCCCCG
Source organism: Pseudarthrobacter sp. As-47 (assembly GCF_058215595.1). Lineage (NCBI taxonomy): Bacteria > Bacillati > Actinomycetota > Actinomycetes > Micrococcales > Micrococcaceae > Pseudarthrobacter > Pseudarthrobacter sp. As-47. The sequence continues at coordinate 7,616 of NZ_JBYZMU010000002.1, read as the reverse complement.
CGGCGCAAGACCTGCTGGCCGCCATTAAGGTCATCCGCACCATGAATGCCACCGGTTCCCGAAAGGTCCCGGAGGATGCGCCCACGTCGTTCATCCGGGCCAGGTGGAAGCCCATGGTTTTCACCGAGAACGGCATAGACCGTGGATTCTACGAGTTCTGTGCCCTGGCGGAACTCAAGAACGCGCTGCGGTCCGGAGACATGTGGGTCACCGGCTCCCGACAATTCCGCGACTTCAATGACTACCTGCTGGCCGGCTCAGACTACACGGCCATGAAGAGCGCCGGGGAACTGCCCCTGGTCACAACCAACGGCGGCGAAGAATATCTCAAGGACCGTCTTGCCCTGCTCAGCGAACGTCTGCACCAAGTCAACGCCCTGGCCTCCCGTGATGAACTGGCCGGGGTGCTGATCACCGCCAACGGCGTGAAGATCACCCCGCTCGAGACGATCGTGCCCCAACACGCGCAGCACTTGACCGATCAGGCCAGCGCCATGTTCCCGCGGATACGAATCACCGACCTGTTGATGGAAGTCGATGGCTGGACTGGTTTCACCCGCCACTTCACCAATCTCAAGTCCGGCCAACCCTCCAAGGATAAACAGCTGCTGCTCACCGCAATCCTGGCCGATGGAATCAACCTGGGATTGACGAAGATGTCCGAGTCATGCACCGGTGTCACATACGCCCAATTGGATCGCCAGCAGGCTTCCCACATCCGGGATGAAACCTACAGTGCAGCCCTGGCCGAGCTGGTCAATGCCCAGCACGCACACCCATTCGGCGCGCACTGGGGCGATGGCACCACCTCTTCCTCGGACGGGCAACGCTTCCGCGCCGGTAGCCATGCCGAATCCACCGGGCATGTGAACCCGAAATACGGGGCAGAGCCCGGACGTATGATCTACACGCATGTCTCCGACAAATATTCGCCCTTCCACAGCAAACTCATCAATGTCGGGGACCGCGACGCGACCTACGTCTTGGACGGGTTGCTGTATCACGAGTCCGATCTGGCGATCCAGGAGCATTACACCGACACCGCAGGGTTTACCGACCATCTTTTTGCCCTCATGCACTTACTTGGATACCGGTTCGCACCCCGGATCCGCAACATCGGCGACACCCGCCTCTACACACCCACCAACGATCCAGAGCTGGCTACCTTGGCTCCGTTGGTCGGCGGCACCATCAACACCAAAACCATCACCGCGCACTGGGATGAAATCCTCCGGCTGGCCGCATCCATCAAGACCGGCACCGTGACCGCCTCCTTGATGATGCGCAAGCTTGGCGCCTACCCTCGTCAAAATGGACTCGCCACCGCGCTGCGGGAACTAGGCAAACTGGAACGAACGCTCTTCCTGCTGGACTGGCTCCAAGATCCAGACCTACGCCGCAAGGTCACGGCCGGGCTGAACAAGGGCGAAGCCCGAAACACCCTGGCCCGGGCGGTGTTCTTCAACCGTCTGGGAGAGATCCGCGATCGATCCTTCGAGCAGCAGCGCTACCGGGCCTCGGGGCTGAATCTTCTCACCGCGGCCATCGTTCTCTGGAACACGGTCTACCTCGACCGCACCATCACCACCTTGAATCAAGAGGGCAACGCCACCGACCCTGACCTGCTGCGGTTCCTCTCACCCCTGGGATGGGAACACATCAACCTCACCGGCGACTACACCTGGCCACGCACCAACAAGATCAAGCCCGGCAAATACAGGCCCCTACGGCGCTCGAGAAAACCTTAGCGTCGGATATTCCACTTTTTCATAAGCCACCCGTAGATGGTGTTGCCTAGTGGTGATACCTCTAATTTAGTTGATGCTGCGGTATCTACTGGCTGCTATCCAACTGCTAGCGGGTTGATAGTTGTTCGCTAGCACTCGGGCTCTGGTGTGGGGTTAGCCCTTGGCTTTTGGCTCCCGGCGCAGCCCTTCAGGCGGTGAGCAAACAGTAGCATTTTGATACTAATTTGAAACTGCTAGAACATTTTGAGCCCACACGCGCGCACATCGATCTAAGGGCTGCGTTTGATACTACTTTAATAGTGCTATCAAACAGGTAGCATTTTGCTAGTCATCGCTACCCTTGCGTCGCGGGCTACCATCCATCTCGCACGGACACAATCGCTAGCGACTTCATAGCATATTAATAGCAAACGGTATTCGAGTGGGGCATAGCCTTGGCCGGGCGCGGCCGGGCGTTCGGACTCACGTCGGGATCCCCCTATACTTTGGGGCTACTCATCAGCGGTGAGGCCATTAAGTCGCATTTGATTGCAGTTTGAAACTGCGCAGTTTGATACTGCTTTCATAGTGCTATCAAACAAGTAGCGTGTCGCTAGTCTTCTGCTATCAACGTCGGCATTAGGTTGGAGGCATGATCATTGTTGTGGGTAGCGAAAAGGGCGGCGTAGGCAAGTCCACGGTTGTGACCAACCTTGCCGTTGAGTTGGCGAAGAAGGGGATGCGCATAGCAGTAGTGGATGGTGACCGGCAGCGGTCCACTGCACGTTGGGCGGGAGACCGAGAAGAGGCTGGGCATGAACCTCGCATCTTTGTGGTTGAGAAACTTGGCAGCCTGCACGAGACCTTGCGTGAACTCGATACGAGCTATGACGTTGTCCTCGTTGATGTGGCAGGGAAGGACAGCAAGGAGATGCGGACAGCCATGACTGCAGCGCATCAATTGTTGGTCCTGACGCAATCGAGCCAGTTTGATCTCGACACACTCGCGACTGTCGATAGGTTGATTGAAACTGCCCGGGACTTCAACCCCTCGTTACGTGTCAGGGGGGCCCTTACGCGGGTGTCTACCAATGCGTTCGAGTCCGAAAGTGGTGACGCCAGAGATTATCTTTCCGACTATCCGAGTATCGAGCCACTGCGAACTGTCCTGTACGAGCGCAAGGCCTATCGAGACGTGGTGGGGGAGGGGCTCGGAGTCGTTGAGTGGAAAAACCCCAAAGCGGCGAGGGAAATCCGCGGGTTGGCAGAGGAGTTGATGGGGTAGTGGCAATCAAGAAGCGTTCCGCGTCCGAGAAGGCTAGGGACGAGGCTATCGAGGCCTTCGGCAATGCGGCTGAACCGTTACTGATTCCGCCGGCTGTCAGTGCTGAGCGTGGAGCTCCAGTCAGGCCCAGCGTCACGCCCATACTGAGCGATTCGAGGGACAAGGGAAGCGCCAGGACGATGTTGCTTCGTTTCGACGAGGACCGTGAGCTCATGGAGTTGCTTGCGGTCGTGGCGAAGCTTGAAGGCCGGAAGAAGCATCCAATGGCATTGCGCGCCCTTAGGATCGGTCTCGAGCAGGTCCGCGATACCTACGAATGAGCTATTGAAAGGAGTTGCTATCGGTTTGATAGCAACTCGGTATCACCTGAGGGCTGCGAACGCGGCCCTCGTCAATGATCGATTGGCAATGAGCTATTTGCGCAGGGTTGCTGGGAGCCCGTTTGGACTATGACGGGTCTCTGTCAGGATGAGCCCGACCCACCAGCGAACGGCTGCAGTATCAGCAGCTTGTTGACTTACATTCAAGCGACCGTTCAAAAACGACCGTTTCTGACCGGTGGTCGGCAAGCCTCCCGTTTTGGGTGTGGATTTGTTTGTTAGATGGCGGCATTTTTTGGTCGCTAGTTGTCGCAGGAGGTGTAGGGCTTTAGAGCCGTCGGTGGAGGTCTTCCAGTGCCCAGGTAAGGATCTGCAGGTCAAAGAGATCCAGTTCGTGCAAAGCCGGTGGACGTAGGCGTCAAAGTTGAATTTGTCTGCGTTCCCGCCATTCGCCCAGTACTGAAGCCACAGGTCTTCAAACCAGTCGGGGTCCTGCTGCAACAGTGTTTGAGCTGCGATTCTAGGGTCGTTCATGGGTATCTCAGTTCCATTGCCCTGCGACGGGTATGATCAGCGGCTAGTGTCCGCGCCGTCCCGCTGCCGAAGACACTTTGACCATCCCAGATCCGGAAAACGGATACAACCCCCGATGTACCGCATCAATTTCTAGCCCGTTGTGTGGTCATTGCCGCGCATGCGCACGGCGACCACTAAACCGGAGGCTGCGGTGAGTGCAGCGACGGCGGCGATAGCTGTGGGAATCCCATACAGGTCTGCGAGAAGGCCCGACAGGAGTGCACCTACGGCGAAGCCGCCGTCACGCCAGAGGCGGTAGATCCCGACGGAGCGGGCTCGCCAGGTTGGGTGGGCGACGTCCCCGATTGCGGCGAGGAGGGCGGGGTAGACCATGGCCGTTCCTAGTCCCAGGAGGACCGCGGCGATGAGCCAGGGCCCGAAACTGTGGGAGGCGGCGACTATCGTGAGTCCCGCGGCTTGGACGGTCATGCCGGCCACGATGAACCATTTGCGGCCCCACCGGTCTGAGGCGGCTCCGGTGAAGAGCTGCCCGGCGCCCCAGACCGCGGGGTAAACGGCGGCCAGGATCCCTACCTGGTTCAAATTTAGCCCGGAGCTGACGAAGAGGACCGGAAAGAGGCCCCAGGCGAGGCCGTCGTTGAGGTTGTTCACCAGTCCTGCCTGGCTGGCTGCAGAGAGAGAGCGGTCTTTGAAGCTGGTGAGGGTAAAGACCTGGCCCGTGGTGAGGCCGGCGTCGGCACTCCTGTGTGCACTTACGTGCTGGGAGGCTTCCGTCTTGGCGTGGTGGTGGGTCTCGCGAATGGTCAGGACTGATAGGCCTAATCCGAGGGCGATGTAGGCGGCGCCGAGGAGGAATGGGCCGGGCCGGAGGCCATAGGCGGAGGCGATGTACCCGGTCGCCAGGGCAGTGACGGCGACTCCGAGGTAGCCGGCTGCTTCGTTCAGGCCCATGGCGAGGCCGCGTTGCTTCGGGCCGACAAGGTCCATTTTCATGATCACGGCCGTGGACCAGGTCAGGCCTTGGCTGACACCGAGGAACACGTTCGCCGCGACGATCCACCCCCAGGAAGGGCCGAAGATGAGCATGAGCGGAACAGGGATCGCTACCAGCCAGCCCGCGACGAGGACGGGTTTGCGGCCGTACCGGTCAGAGAGTGTCCCCGCGAAGTAGTTCATCGCGGCCTTGGACAGGCCGAAAGCGAGGATGTACGTCAGCGCACTGGTGTACAGGTCCAGATTGAATGTCTGGGAAGCAAGCAGGGGGAGCACGGTGCGCTCCTGGCCCAGCGTCCCGCCTACCAGTGCGTTGACTGCCACCAGCAGCATGAACTGCGCCAGGTTCTGCCGCAGGCCCAGAGCGACAGCGCCGGAGTCCAGGGCGCTTCCCGCCTTTGTTCTGGCCATGTCGGTACTCCATTCATGCCGGGGACATAAAGGCGCCCGGGCAGGAGGGGGTCCTGCCCGGGCGGTCTTAGGGGTTTACTTTGCTGAAACGGCGTTCTGTCGGGTCTGCTGGAAGGCGTCCCAGGCGGCGTAGCTGCCGTCGAGTTCGACGACGTCGTACCCGGCCCGGCGCAGGGCGCTGGCTGCCACCGAGTTCCGGACGCCGGACTGGCAGTAGGTCACGATGGTTCCGTCCTTGGGGAGCTTGTCCAGGTGCCACATGACACGGCCGCCGCTGAGCTGGTAGGAGCCGGGGATGTTCCCGGCGATGTGTTCGCTGCGGTTGCGGACGTCCACGACCATGGCCGCGTCAAAGCCCTGCAGCTCTTCCGGCTGGATCAGCTTCGGCGTAGTCATGGGGAGCCCGTCGATGCTGGTGACGTAACCGGCAACGTTGTCGATGCCGACCCGTACCAGGTGGTCCCACATGTCCATGGCCTGTTCCTGGTCTGCTGCGAGCAGTACCAGCGGGTTCTTGTCGGTCTCGGGGTTCACGACCCAGGCGCCGTAGCTGGCCACGGACTTGCCTGCCGGCACGTTCAGAGAACGGGCTACCGTGCCTTCGTGGACTTCGCTGTTGGGACGGGTGTCGATGAACGTGACTTTGTCCGCCGCCAGGTCCTTTGCGACGTCAGCGGTGTCCAGTTCCTTGAGCGGAGCGCGTTCTCCCATGACGGCGGGGCCTTCACGGTTTTCGCGCTTCATCCGGCCGAAGTAGGCGTGCGCGTCGGGCTGGCCGTCGAGGAGCTCATCGATGAAGCCCTGCTCGTCGTTGGCGGCGAGGTAGGGGCCCCACCAGGCGTAGAGCCGCTCGTAACCGACGGTGGAGGACGGGATGGCGCCCAGGGCCTTGCCGCAGGCGCTGCCGGCGCCGTGGGCCGGGTGGACCTGCACGTAGTCCGGCAGGGTCAGGAACTTGTCCCGCAGGCTGGCGAACAGCTGCTTGGCACCTTCGAAGCGGGTGTCGATGCCGCCGGCTGCCTCGTCCAGCAGGTCCGGGCGGCCCAGGTCGCCGGAGAAGACGAAGTCACCTGAGAGCAGGTAGCCGGGCTGGTCGCTGAAGGCGCCGTCGGTGACCAGGAAGGACAGGTGCTCGGGGGTGTGGCCCGGGGTGTGTACGGCCTGGATGCTGATGTTGCCGATGGTGATCTTGTCGCCGTCGTACAGGCGTTCGCCGTCGAATTCGTACTGCCAGTCCGGTCCGCCCTCGCCCGAGACGTAGATCTTCGCGCCGGTGGCGGCAGCCAGTTCGCGGGTGCCGGAAAGGTAGTCGGCGTGGATGTGGGTTTCGGTAACGGCGATGATCTTCATACCGTTCTTTTCAGCCAGTTCCTGGTAGACCGCGATATCGCGGCGGCCGTCGACGACAACGGCGGTGCCGTTGGCCTGGCAGCCGATCAGGTAGCTGGCCTGGGCGAGGTCTTCATCGTAAATGCGCTCGATAAGCATCTGGTGATCTCCTTCGGTTGAAAGGGGTTTGGGGGCTTGTTCTGAATCCAGTATAGATACCCCCGGGGGTATCACGCAAGTGGACTGCGGCCTAGGCCGTTTTTCTGTGGAGCAGCCTGTGGAGGAGGCTGCGCAGGCCTGCCGGGGCATGGCCAGGCTGTTGCCGTGGCGGGCTTTCCGGGGTGGGTTGATAGGTGACGGGGTGGCCTGCGCGGTACCACTCGGTGATACCGCCGGCTACGTTGACCGTCTGGTATCCGCGGGGGGTGAGGATCCGTGCGGCCTGGCTGCTGCGTTTTCCTGACCCGCACATGAGGTACAGCGTGCCGCCGGGGAGGTCGGAAAGCCGGGAGGGCAATTCGTCCAGGGGAATGTTCAGGCTCCCCGGGACGTGTGCGGTCGCATGCTCTTCCCTGCTGCGAACGTCCACCAGTGTGGCCTGGGGCCACACTGTGGCGATTTCGTCTGCCGAGACAGTGCGGTACGCAAGGTCCCCTGGCATTGCCGTCACACGCTTTGGGGGCCGGCCTGGGCGCGGAGTTCGTTCATGTCAACGTTCTTGACGGCCTGGATGACTTCTTCGAGACCGGTGGCGTTGAGGGCGCCGGGCTGGGAGAAGACCAGCGTCTTGTCCTTGAAGGCCATCAGGGTGGGGATGGAGGTGATGTTCGCCGCTGCGGCAAGGGCTTGTTCTGCTTCGGTGTCCACCTTGGCGAAGGTGATGTCCGGGTGGCGTTCTGCTGCGGCGCCGTAGGTGGGGGCGAACATGCGGCAGGGGCCGCACCAGGCTGCCCAGAAGTCAACGAAGACGATCTCGTTGCTCTCCAGGGTTTCGGCAAAGCTTTTTTCGGTAAG